>VBKI01000048.1:0-108289 GCA_005879535.1 Deltaproteobacteria bacterium
ACTTCAGCGCAATCGCCAAGTAGATGAAGATTATGAGAAAGCCAAAGCCCAGCAGTGTGGCGCCGGCGGTGGACGCGACGTTCAGCGCTTGGAAGTGCTCCGGATACTGGTAGTAGCGCCGAGGCATCCCGTAGTTACCAAGCAGAAACTGCGGAACGAAAGTGGCGTTGAACCCGAGAATGATCAGTGACGCCGCGACCAGACCCCAGCCCTCGTGGTAGGTGCGTCCGAACATCTTCGGGAACCAATAGTGAAGCGCCGCGAGAAAGGCCATCACCGACGCTCCGACCATGATGAAGTGGAAGTGCGCGATGATGAAGTACGTGTCGTGCCAGTGGATGTCGAGCGAGGTGGTGGCCAGCGCGATGCCGGTCATTCCGCCAAAAACCAGGAAATAAAAGAAGCCGCACATGTACGCGACAGGCGTCTTGAAGGAGATCGCGCCGCGGTACATCGTCCCAACCCAGTTGAAGACCTTGATGGCGGTGAAGATGCCGACGAACATGGAGAGCAACCCGAAGGCGCCCGCATTGAAGGTGCTTTGGCCGGCGACGAACAGGTGGTGCCCCCAGGTGAAGAACCCTACGAACGCAATCCCAACGCGACGGCTTTGTATCCGAACATGTTCTTGCGCGAGAACGTGCATACCGTCTCGGAGATCACACCCATGCCGGGCAGGACCATGATGTAGACCGCGGGGTGCGAGTAGAACCAGAACATGTGCTGGAACAGCACGGGGTCCCCGCCGCGGGCCGGATCGAAGAGGCCGAATCCGCCGATGCGCTCGACGGTGACAATCAGCAACGTGATGCCCAGCACGGGGGTGGCAAGGACCTGGATGATGCTTGTCCCGTAGATTCCCCAGACGAAGAGCGGGAGCTTCATCCAATTCAAACCGGGGGCCCGCAGGCTGTGGACCGTCACGATGAAATTGATTCCAGTAACGATCGAGCTGAGGCCCAACACGAACGCGCCGAGGAGGATGGGTGCCACCTGTGTCGGCGTGGTGCTGGAATACGGTGTGTAGAAAGTCCAACCCGTATCCGCGCCACCGTGCACCATGCCCCAAAGCGCGATCGCCGCGCCAGCAAGGTACAAGTAGAACGAGGCAAGATTCAGCCGCGGGAACGCCACGTCGCGCGCGCCGATCATCAGCGGCACCACGAAGTTGCCGAAGGCCGACGGGATCGACGGGATGAGGAAGAGGAAGATCATTACAATGCCATGCAGCGTGAACAGCCGGTTGTAGCTCAGGGCATCGATGAAAAAGGGACCCGGCTGTAGCAGCTTGAATCGGAGCAGAAGGGCGAAAACGCCACCGACGAAGAAGGCAGTGAGTACGGCCACCAGGAACATGACGCCGACGCGCTTGTGATCGCGCGTGTTCAGCCATGACATCACGGTGGTGCCGTCTCCGAGATAGCTGGGCGCGACAGGAGCGCTTGCGAGCAGGTGGCTATCGCTCTCGGATAGGCGCACGACGGAAGCTATGGCTCATCCAGGGTCCACAAGCAAGGCGACAAACTCGATGCTGTCGCCTGATCAGGATGTTCATGGCGGGCGGGGCGGATGGAGCGAGGCGCGGCGACGATGTCACCCACGGCGCCGGGCGAGTGGTGGACACGCGGCGGCAGCAGGCACAGGGCGACCAGCGCAAGCTGCGAGGCAGTCCGACACCCAGCATGTTGTTGTAACCGTGAAACCTCACGTTTCGGTGAGGCCCCCGTCAACGGCTGGGACGTCTTGACGACGAGGTGCCCGCGCCCGGATGGCCAGCTTTGCGCAGCCCGCCGAGCCACAGCACTGAGCTTCCCACCGCGGCGCAACGCAACCAGTCGTCGATGAGTCCGCCGGGCAGGCTCCAGTCGAGCACCAACAGCGTGCCTGCGGCCATGATCATGCCGACGAAGAACATCCCGACCCAGGACGCCGGTCGCTTCGCCCAGCGTCTCCATCGCCTCGCGCAGGTCACTCACGTCAAGGTTGATCCAGAGGATCTGCGTTGCAAGGAGCGGGAGGACGAAGCCGGTGCCTTGCTCCTGCGCAGCCCGATCACGGCTTGACGCCTGAGGTCGTCGCGTGCGGCGCTATCTCGGGCGTCCTGCATCGCCGCGAGAAGGCGCTCCTCGATCTGCATACGATCAGCCCGACGCGCGCGAGGCCGACGTCATCGCGCGCACGGAATTGCTCGCGCGGGGTCCACTTGGGGTCCAAGCGCTCCCGGAGGCCAAAAAAAAGAGGTCCCGGGTCCCTTGAGATTCTTGAGGAAAGCCGGGCCGTTGTAGTTGGAGCGGAACACCGGGTTCGAACCGGCGACCTTCGCCTTGGCAAGGCGAAGCCCTCTACCCCTCATGGCCGGTCGGTCTCATGTTGATCCACGCCATGACGGCGGCGCGTAGCGCCGCGTGTAGCGGCATGCCTTCCTGCCTGGCGCGCCTCTCGAGATGCTTCCACACTTTTACTGGAAATCGAACCGAGCGCGGGATCGTGGGACCGGTCTCCGTTCCCTTCCTTGGCCTGCCCCGACCCACGTGAATCGAAATTCCTTCTTTCGCGATTCGGAGCGCGTATGGATTGCGGCGTACCTTGGTCTTGTCGAAGTTCACCTCGGGTATCTCGCGCAGCGATGCGCGAGACGGCTCGCGGGCCTTCTTACCAACCGCCTTCTTCATAGCGTTTCCTCTCATGGGACGTAGCGCGTCTCGCGCTGATGATGTGAATCGTGTCCTCGGATTGCTCGATGAAGACAACGAGCAGAACACGCCCCTTCTCGGACTGATCGATCAGGAATCGCGCGCTCAGGGTCCAGTGCGTCCTCCACCATCGCCGCGAGCGGGTCAGCGAACACAGAAGCGGCCTCAATGAACGAGACTCCGTGCTTCTTCAGGTTCGACGCGGCCTTCTGTGGGTCCCACGTGAACCGCACGGGAACAAGTGTAATACATTTTAGTGCGCACACAAGGGGCGGGCGAGGTACCGCAATTTGGTCAGCCGGTGGTCAGCAGCTGGTGATCGGGCACAGGGTCCGGAGGGTCGCTGGTAGACGTAAGCACGTAAGCACCGGAAAATACTCGATGCTCGCGCCGAGCCTTTGATACAGCTTGCAAACCTGCGCCCCTCGGGGCACGACCCGAGACCGAAAACATGCAGGCCCTACAAGCCAAGTACTTGTAGGGCCTACGTTTTTTGGTTGCGGGGGCAGGATTTGAACCTGCGACCTTCGGGTTATGAGCCCGACGAGCTACCGGACTGCTCCACCCCGCGTCAGTTGGGGTGCGTCGTATAAAGCTCGTCGGGCCCCCTTGTCAACCGCTATGGCAGGAAGCGCGCGACGGCGTTCCAGCCGGGATTCCTCTGTCCGCGGATGTTCAGCGCCGACGTGAGCGCCAGCGCCGTGCCCGCCGCGACCAGCTGCACGTAGCCGAGCAGGTTCACGACCCGGATCAGGGACGCTGCCCGCTCCGGCGTGCCCTCGGACGGCCTGCCGTTGGTGTCGACCGGGAACGGCTGCTCGTTCGAGAGCATCCGGCCACAGACCTGGGCGCCGATGCCGGAGACGACGGTGATGCCGAGGGCCACGTCCTTGGCCACGATCAGGTTGCGCATCTTGCGGCCGAAGAACTGGCCGCCGAAGACGGAGCGGCCGATGAGCCAGGTGGCCGCCGTGGTGATCAAACCGATGGTCTTCGGGATCGTGTAGGTCCGCCAGGCCTGATCGATGACGCGGGAGCGATCCTTCTCATCGGGCAGCACCCGCACCGCCTTCCCGAGACCGCTCTCTCCAAAAAGAATTCCGCCGAACGTGGCCGCAAGTCCGAGCTCGTGGGCCGCCAGAGCGGCCGACGTGAGTTTTGCCATTGTGTGGTGCCTCCTCGCGCGCCGAGATAGCGATTTCGTGCAGAGAACGCACGCGGCGTGCGCGCGGACGCCCGCCGGGCGCGCGGGCTCAGGGCGAGCGAGTCGCTGCCGCAAATGTACGTGCGGCGGCGAGAGAGCCTCGCCGCCGCGGATTCGGACCGGGAGAAGTCGCGCCTCGCGCTGCTACTTCTCCTTGTTCAAGCCGGTCTTGTCCTTGTCGTCCGCCTTGACCTTCTGCTTCGAGGTCACCTCGATCTTGCTCACGTTGCTCCCGCTCGCGTCGAAGCTCGCGCGCACCTGGTCGCCTTCCTTGATCTGATCCAGGCCGGCCTGGCTGCCATCGCGCGTGATCGTCGCACTGTCGGCGACCTTCAGCTCCTGCTCGCTGCCGGTGCTGGAGGAGATCTTCAGGGAGTGCTTGTCCTTGTCGATCTTCTTCACCACGCCGGAGAGCTCCCTGCTCGCGCTCGCCGTGGCGCCCGTCCCGCTCGAAGATGCGCTCGCCGTGGCGCCCGTCCCGCTCGAAGCTGCCGGGCTCGTCGAAGTCTGGCTCGAGCTCGAGGGCGTCTGGCTCATCGAGGAATCGCCGGACTTCTGGGTCTGCGTCGGACTCGAAGTGGTCGCCGTCGACTTGTCGGTAGTGGAAGTCTGCTGCTCTGCCCGCGCGGTCGTAACCCCGACCAATCCGGCCGCGGCCATGCCGATGAGAAATGTCTTCATCTCTATCCTCCTTGGGTGGACGGACAAGCTAGCGCGGCAATTGCGCCATGCAAGCGACGGACGTTCGCCGCGCGCAGCAGGACGAGCGAGCGCGCAATCACCTTGAGACGCCCTGCGTGCGAGCATGCCGTCGCACGCCCGACGTACTCAGCGCGGCGACCACTCGCGGAGCACCTCCGCAGTGTGCTCGCCACGCGCCGGAGCGCGGCCGGCGGGCAAGTCCGTGGTCGCGACGAGCGCGGGATACGTCCGTGGGAGCTCGCCGGTGAAGAGCTCGGCGAAGAGCGGATGGTCGCGCAGCTCGGCAGGCTCGAGCACCGGCTCGCCGCAGCAGTCCGCGGAGCAGAGGAAGACGTCCCACTCCTCGCGGGTGCGCGTCGCGAAGAACGAGTCGACCTCGGGGACCAGCGTGCGATCGAATCCGTGATCCGACCACGTGCGCCGCCCGACCGCCTCACAGAAGCGCTGCCAGAACTTCGGCTCCAGCGCCCCGAGCGCGTACCTGCCGCCGCCTTTGCAGACGTACACCCGGTAGCAGGGGCGCGAGCCGTCGAGCATGTTCTCCGGGGCATCGGGCAGCTCGCCGAGGTGCGGGAGCAGCAGACCGGTGACCCCTTGCGCCATCGCCACGTCGACGATGCGGCCGCGGCCCGTCTGCGAGCGTTCCAGGAGCGCGGCCAGGACGCCGACCACCGCGTTTTGCGCGCCGCCGAAGAGGTCGCCGAGCTGCACCGCCGGCACGCCGCGGTTGCGTGCGACGATTCCCGCCAACGCGATGTAGCCGATGTCGTGCCCAGCCCGGTCGCGCCAGGGACCACTCTGGCCGAAGCCGGAGATGCGGCAGATCACCAGCCGCCCGGGGTCCGCCAGCAGGTCCGAGAAGCCGAGTCGCTCGAGGACGCCGGGGCGGAAGCTCTCGATCAGCACGTCCGCGACGCCGCAGAGGCGCCGCAGCTCCGCGGAGCCGGCTGGAGTCTTCAGGTCGAGGACGATCGATCGCTTCCCGCGGTTCAGCGCCGCGAACATCCCCGCGGAAATCTCGCGCAGGTAATCGCCCGGGTCGGGGTCCTCCACCTTCACCACGTCGGCGCCCAGATCGGACAGTACGAGCGACGCATACGGTCCCGGCAACAGCCGGGACAGGTCGAGCACACGAACGCCGTCGAGGGGCTTAGCCAATCACCTTCTGCAGTTTCATGGCGAGGCCCATGTCGCCCTTGATCTTCAGCTTCCCGCTCATGAACGCCATCTGCGGGTTCATCTTGCCGGAGACGATGTTCATGAAGTCGTTGGCCGCGCAGGTCACCGTGCACTTGGCGTTGCCGGTGGAACCGGCCTGCACGGTGCCGGGCTCCTTGGTGAGATCGACCGTCCAGACGCCGCCGTTCTCGCCGGTGATGTTGAACTCGTAGATCGAGTTCACCGCCTTCGAGGTCTCGGGCTTCTCGACGAGCTTCCTCGCGATCTTCTCCTCGAAGTAGGACTTGGGCGTCTGATCGGCCATCGGCGCTCCGCGTGGCACACTGAATGACCATTCATTCAGCGGCGGGCGCGGAATCTAATCGGCGGGCCTGCGCAGTGTCAACGCACGTCGCTGCCGGTTAGGGAGCGCGGAACACCCGCCGCGGGAATCCGGTACACTGACGGAGATCGGAAATCCGGCGGCAACGCCTACGCCGGCGCCGCTTTCGAGAGCGAAGGACGAGCTGCGCATCGGTTGGCCCAGCGCCTGCATCGAACCGTGGCCGTGCCGATGAAGATCTCGCCGCTCCAGCTGTTCATCGCGTTCTCCCAGATGGCCCTGTCCGGCTTTGGCGGCGTGCTCCCCTTCGCTTACCGCGCCTTGGTGGAGCGGCGCCGCTGGCTGAGCGCCGAAGAGTTCCCGAAGCTGCTCGCGCTCAGCCAGGTGATGCCGGGGCCCACGATCTGCAACCTCTCCGTGATGTTCGGCTATCGCAGCGCCGGCCTCAGCGGAGCGGCGGCGGCCCTCGGCGGCATGATCGCGCTGCCCATCGCGATCGTGCTCGCCCTCGGGATCGGCTACCAGCAGTTCGGCGACCTTCCGCCGGTACGCCGGGCTCTCGCGGGAATGTCCGCCGCGGTCGCGGGACTCATCGTGGCCACCGCCGTGAAGATGGCCCGGGCGATGCCGCGGCGAATCGCTCCGATCTGCCTCTTGGCGCTGGCGTTCGCTGGCGTCGGCGTGATGCGGTTCCCTCTGCTCGCGGTGATGGTCTTCGTCGCGCCGATCGGCATCCTGCTGGCCTGGAGAGAGCGATGGTGAATTCGCAGTCGGCCGACGCGCCGGTCTGGAGCATCGTCGGCCCGATGGTCGCGCACTTCGCGATGCTCTCGCTGATGGCCATCGGAGGCGGCGTGGTGATGGTCGCCCCCGAGATGCAGCGCTACGTCGTCGATGCGCATCACTGGATCAGCGCCGAGCAGTTCTCCGCCGCCTATGCGATCGCTCAGGCCGCGCCCGGTCCGAACCTGCTCTTCGTCACCCTCGTCGGATGGCAGGTGGCGGGCTGGACGGGAGCGGCGGCGGCGACGCTGGCGATCCTCGTACCGCCCGCCGCGCTCACCATCGCGATGGTGCGCGTTTCGACGAACCGCGCCCCCGGGCCTCTCGGCCGCGCAGTGGGCAAGGGCCTGGCGCCGATCTCCGTGGGACTGGTGTTCGCGACGGGGTGGATTCTGTTTCGCGGCGGCAGCGGAGACTGGACCGCCGCGGCGGTCGCGCTGCTCGCGGCGTTCGTCGTGCTGCGGACGAAGATCAATCCGGTCTGGATGATCGCCGTCGGCGCGGCGGCCGGAGTGATGGGGCTCGTCTAGAAAACCATCACTCGATCAGTGGCGCGACGAGGTGCGCAAGCGCCGCAGGCCGTTCGTGGGGATCGGCGACGAACGGGCCTGGTCCGAGGACCCGTGCACCGGTCAGTTCCGAGACCCAGCGGGCGTTGGTCGCGACGCTCGGATCGTCGTCCGGGACGCAGCGGTTGAGGACGACCGCCGCAGTCTCGAGACCGCGGCGTTCCAGCGCGTCGACGCTAAGCGCGCAGTGGTTCAATGTCCCCAGACCGGCGCGGGCGACCAGCACGACGGGGAGGCGCAGGCGATCGGCGAGGTCGAGATTGGTGACGATGGCGCGAGCGGGCGCGCGATCGGCGGGATCCATCTGGTCGAGCGAGAGCGCCGCGCGCGCCAGCGGTACCAGGAGCCCGCCAGCCGCTTCCACCACGATGGGCGCCTTTGCGCGGGAGACAAGCTCCTCGATGCGGAGCAGATCGATGCTGGCGCCTTCCGCTTCCGCGGCCACGAGCGGAGCCGCGGGAAGGCGGAATCGATAAGGGCAGATTTCGTCGAGGAGCTGCCCGGTGCCGCATGCTGCGAGCAAGGCGAGCGCGTCCTCCGGGTGATCGGGCGCGCAGCCCGTCTCCACCGGCTTCAAGGCCAGAGGCCGCAATCCCCTCCTGGCAAGCAGCGCGCAGATCGCGCGCGCGATCTCCGTCTTCCCGACACCGGTATCGGTGCCGGCGACGAAGAAGCCCTTCACCCGGTGGCCTCGATGATCGACTCGCGGACGCCGTCGACCAGGAAGTCCACTTCCGCCGGCTTGATCGACAGCGGCGGCATCAGCACCACCACGTTGCCGAGCGGGCGCAGCATCACTTCGTGCGCGCGGGCCGCGAGCGACACCTTGTGGCCGACGCGGTCGGCGTAGGGGAACTCCTCCTTCGTCTTGCGATCGCGCACCAGCTCGATGCCGATCATCAACCCGCGCTGGCGGATGTCGCCGGCGTGTGGCAGCTCGGCCAGCGGCGCAAGCCCTTCCGCGAGGCGCTGCGCCATCGCGCGGGCGTGGTCCAGCGTGTTGTCCTCGTCGAACAGCCGCAGCGACGCGAGGGCGGCGGCGCAAGCCAGGGGATTGCCGGTGTAGCTGTGGCCGTGGAAGAACGTCCGTTTCGACTCGAACGGGCCGAGGAAGCTCTCGTAGACGGCGTCGGTCGTCAGCGTCGCTGCGAGCGGCAGGTACCCACCGGTGAGCCCCTTGGCGAGGCAGAGGAAGTCGGGCACCACCTCTTCCTGCTCGCAGGCGAAGAGCGTACCGGTGCGGCCGAAGCCCGTCGCCACCTCGTCGCAGATGAGCAGGACGCCGTTCTCCTTGCAGGAGCGCGAGATCCGTTTCAGGTAGCCGGGCGGGTGCGTGATCATTCCCGCCGCTCCCATCACCAAAGGCTCGAGGATGACGGCGGCGATCTCGTCGCGGCGGCCGTGGATCATCGACTCGGCGGCGAGCGCCGCCGACTCGAGACAGTGCTTGGGACCGGTGGGCCAGCGGTAGGCGTACGGCGCGGGGACGCGGAGGCAGTCGAAGAGCAGCGGGCGGAAGATCTCGTGGAAGAGGTCCACGCCGCCCACGCTGACCGAGCCCAGCGTATCGCCGTGATAGCCCTCGGCGAGCGCGACGAACTTGCGCTTCTCGGGCTTTCCCCGCTGCTTCCAATGCTGGAAGGCCATCTTCAGCGCGACTTCCACCGCCGTGCTGCCGCTGTCCGAGTAGAAGACCTTGGTGAGGCCGTGCTCGCCGGGAGCGAGGCCCGCCTTCGGCGCGCGCGCGACCAGCTCGGCGGCAAGCTCGATCGACGGCGGCGAGCCGAGGCCGAGCAGCGTGGTGTGCGCGACGTGCTCGAGCTGCAGGCGGATGGCGCTGTCGATTTCGGGGCGGTGATGGCCGTGGACGTTGACCCACAGGGACGAGATGGCGTCGAGGTACTTGCGCCCCCGCGTATCGAACAGCCAGGAGCCGCGGGCGTGGTCGATGATCACCGGCTCGTCGCCCGGCAGAGGCTCGACCCAGGTCTGCATCTGCGTGAAAGGATGCCAGAGGTGCGCCCGGTCGAGCGCGGTCAGCCTTTGGTGGCGCGTGTCAGCATTCTCGATGGTCTTGGGGATTTCGCTCATCGAGCGAACGTTCTAACACGCGCGTAGCGCGGCGATCGCCCGATCGATGTGGTCCACGGTGTGCGCGGAGGTCACCGCGAAGCGGATGCGGCTGGTGCCTTGCGGGACCGTCGGAGGTCGGATGGGCTTGGCGAGGATGCCCAGCTCGCGCAGGTGCGCGGCCATTGCCAGAGCGCGGTCCGGTGTGCCGGTGACGACGGGGAAGATCGCGGAATCTTCGCGCGCGGGCAGGCCGGCTTCGCGGAGTCCGGCGGCGAAGCGACGGACGTTGCTCCACAGGCGTGAGCGGCGCGCGTCTCCCTCGCTCCCGGCGAGGATCTCGAGCGACGCGCGGGCGGCGCAGGCCAGCGCCGGCGGGAGCGCGGTGGAGAAGATGAGCGGGCGGGCGCGATTCAGCAGAAGATCACAGACCGCCCGGCTCGCCGCGACATACGCGCCGGCGACACCGAAGGCCTTCGACAAGGTCGCCATGCGCACATCTGCGGCTACGCCGAGCTCCGCCGCGAGCCCAGCACCGCGCGGACCGATCACGCCGGTTGCGTGCGCTTCGTCGACGATCAGCAGAGCGCCGGCCGCGGAGCAGAGCGCGGCGAGCTCGCGCAAAGGCGCCCGGTCGCCGTCCATGGAGAACACCGCGTCGGTGACGACGATCTTGCGGCGCGCCGGTGCGCGGAGCGCCTTTTCAACCGCGCCCACATCTCCATGCGGATAGACCTCGACGCGCGCGCGGGAGAGGCGACAGCCGTCGATGATCGAGGCGTGATTCAGCGCGTCGGAGAGAATCAGGTCTTCGGGGCCAGCGAACGAGGGAAGGATGCCGCAGTTCGCAGCGTAGCCGCTGCCGAACAACAGCGCCGCCTCGCTCGACGCGAAGCGCGCCAGCTCCGCTTCGAGCTCGTGCTGCGGAAGAAAATCGCCGCACACCAGCCGGCTCGCACCGGCCCCGGCACCCCAGGTGCGCGTCCCGACTGCGAGCGCCTCGGCGATGCGCGCATCGGATGCGAGTCCCAGGTAATCGTTCGAGCTGAAGTTGATCAGCCGCTCCCCGGGCCGGAGCTCGATCTCCGACCCGGGCGGGCTGCGCAAGGGCTCCAGCGACCGCAACAGCCCGCGCGTCCGCAACGCATCCAGCTCTGCGCGCGCGATCTCGTCCGCTCCCGCCATCGCTCGGTACCCTATCAGCGGAAGGGGAACATCCGCACCACGGTATGCGTCGCGCCGCTGCGCCCGCCGAGAACGCTCTGCATCAAGCAGGCCCCGCGAACCGTACAGCGGGCAAGCTCGCCGGGCGGAATCACCGCGAGCGCCCTCTTCGCGCCGCCCTCGCCTTGCGGCCGCACCCGTCCGAGCGTCAGGTGGGGGCGAAACTTCCGCTCCTCCAGCTTGAAACCGCGCTGCTCGAGCGCAGCCCGCAGGCGCTCAGCGGCCGCCATCAGCTCCGAGGCGCCTTCCCTCGCCCCGATCCAGAGCACTCGCGGCCGCATCGTGCTGGGAAAGGCGCCTACGCCCGACAAAACCAGATCGAAGGCCGCCGACTCCCGCAGCGACTCTCCAGCCGCCAAGGCCTCGTCCGCTGCCGGCTGCTCGCCGAGGAATGCCAGCGTGAAGTGAAGCTGCTCGAGCTTCGTGAACCCTACCCCGCCCCCGCTGACCTTCCGCGCCTCGTCCAGCGTGGGCCGCAGCTTCTCCTTCATCTCCGAGGGAAGCGGCAATGCAAAGAACAGGCGCATGGGTTATCCATTCTGCCCCATGCCTCGCAAAAGCACGACGCAGACCCGCTCTCCGCTGCTTCCGCTCCCGCTCGTGGAGCGGCTGCTCTCCGCCGCGATGTCCCGCGGCGCAGACTTCGCCGAGGTCTACGTCGAGCGCAACACCAGCACGGCCGCGATGCTCGACGAAGGAAGCATCAAGAGCGCCCAGTCCGGCTCGGTGACCGGCGTCGGCGTCCGCGCCATCCGCGGAGCGCAAGTGGGCTACGCCTACTCCGACGATCTCGACGAGCCCGCCCTGCTCCGCACTGCCCAGACCGCCGCATTGATCGCCGACGGCAACCGCGAGCCCGGCCCCGTCAACATGTCGCGCACGCCGCTCCCCACCTACTACCAGGTGCGCACCCCGCTCGCCTCCATCGACGTCGCGCGGAAGATCGAGCTGCTCCAGCAGGCCGACGCCGCCGCGCGCTCCTACGACAAGCGGGTCAAGCAGGTGACGGGCGCCTACGCCGACCAGACGCGCGAGATCCTCGTCGCCAACACTCTGGGCCATCTCGCCGAGGATCGGCAGGACCTCTGCCGGCTCTCCGTGCAGTGCGTCGCCTTCGGAAAGAAGGGCGAGCGCCGCACCGGCTTCTACGGCGGCGGCGGCCGGGTCGACTTCCGCTTCTTCGAGGATTTCTCCCCGCAGCAGGTCGGGCGTGAGGCGGCGCGGCAAGCCGTGGCGACGCTCGGCGCGGTGCCTGCGCCCTCGGGACCTCAGACGGTGGTGCTGGCGCCAGGATGGAGCGGAATCCTCCTCCACGAAGCCGTCGGGCACGGGCTCGAGGCCGACTTCATCCGCAAAGGCACGTCGCTCTTCGCCGGAAAGCTCGGGGAAAATGTGGCCAGCGAGCTCGTCACCGTCATCGACGACGGCACTGTTTCCGGCGGCCGCGGCTCCATCAACGTCGACGACGAAGGCAATCCCGGCGAGCGCAAGGTGCTGATCGAGAACGGCGTGCTCAAGGGGTACCTCTACGATCACCTGAACGCGAAGCTCACCGGACAGCGCAGTACCGGGTCTGGAAGACGGCAGAGTTTCCGCTACGCGCCGATGCCGCGCATGACGAACACGTATCTCGCGCCCGGCGACCAGACGCCGGAGGAGATCGTCGGAGGGGTCGCCAAAGGCCTCTACTGCCGCCAGTTCGGCGGCGGCCAGGTGGATATCTCGAACGGTAACTTCGTCTTCGAGATCAGCGAGGCGTACCTGATTGAAAAGGGAGAGATCACGAAGCCGGTGAAGGGCGCGATGCTGATCGGCGTCGGCCCTGAAGCGCTCAAGAACGTCAGCGCGGTCGGCTCCGACGCCTCACATGATCCCGGGCTCGGAACGTGCGGCAAAGACGGCCAGGCGGTGCCGGTGGGCGTCGGGCTGCCTACGGTGCGGATCGACAACGTCACGGTGGGAGGCACCGGCGCAGGAACCTGCTCGACACCTGCGAGCTCCTCGTCAAGCTCGCGCGCAAGGCCGGTGCTGCCGAGGCGGAAGCGTACGCGGAGAGGACGCGCGACGCGTCGGTTCGCGTCCGCGACGGCGAGGTGGAAGAGCTGCACCAGGCCTCCTCGAAGGGCATCGGGCTGCGCGTCATCTGCGCGCAGAGGCTCGGGTTCACCTACGGGACCGATCTCTCGAAGGATGGGCTGAAAAAACTCGCGGAGAACGCCGTCGCCCTGGCGAAGGGCGCCGCAAAGGACAAAGCCAACGGCCTTCCCCGCGGCGCGGAGCTCGGCGCGAAAGACGCTGGCGAGTACGATCCTGCCATCGAGGAGATTTCACCGGAGTGGAAGCTGACGGCCGCGCGAGAGGCGGAGAAAGCGGCGCGCGCCGAGGACCCGCGTGTGCGCAAGTTCGACTCCACCGGCGCGGGCGACTTCCTCTCCCAGTCCGCCATCGCCTCCAGTCACGGCGCGCGCGGGGAGTCGCGCGCTTCCTATGTCTACGTCTATTGCTCGCCGGTCGCCGAAGCCGATGGACAGCTCCAGACGGCCTCCTGGAGCG
This sequence comes from Deltaproteobacteria bacterium, assembly GCA_005879535.1. Taxonomy (NCBI): domain Bacteria; kingdom Pseudomonadati; phylum Myxococcota; class Myxococcia; species Deltaproteobacteria bacterium. The sequence continues at coordinate 13,300 of VBKI01000048.1, forward strand.
ATACCCGTCGCAAGCTGGCCAATCTGCAACCGCCCGAAGAAGTCGGCCGCACCGCCGCGAAGCGCGCCGCGCGCATGCTCGGAGCGCGCAAGCCGAAGTCGCAGCGCGTCCCGGTGGTCTTCGATCCGCAGATGGCCGCGGGCTTCATCGGCGGCATCTCCACCGCGGTGAACGGCCTCCTCGTCCACAAGAAGTCCAGCTTCCTGGGCGCGCTCCTGGGAAAGCAGGTCGCCTCCAGGAACGTCACGCTCATTGATGACGCGACGCTCGCGCACGGCATCGCCACGAGGCCGTTCGACGGCGAGGGCGTCGCCTCCCGCCGCACCGCCGTCGTCGAGAACGGCATCCTCCGAAGCTTCCTCTACGACGCCACCACCGCGCGCAAAGCAAAGGCGAAGAGCACCAGCAGCGCCTCGCGCGCCTGGGCGAGCCTGCCGTCCATCGGCACCAGCAACTTCTACCTGCAGGCCGGAGCCCAGAAGCCGGAGGAGATCATCAAAGGCGTCCAGAACGGCCTCTACGTCACTGCCATGCTCGGCCGCGGCGCCGATCCGGTGACCGGCGACTACTCGCGCGGCGCCAACGGGATCTGGATCGAGAACGGCGAGCTCGCGTACCCGGTGCAAGAAGTCACCGTGAGCGGCAACCTGCTCGAGATGCTCAAAGGCATCGACGCCGTCGGCGACGACCTCGATTTCCGCGCGTCCACCGCCGCACCCACCATCCGCTTCGCCGAGCTCGTCGTATCGGGCGCATGAGAGCGCTGCTCTTCGATCTCGACGGCACCCTCACGCGCAGCGGCGGCGCCGGCACCCGCGCTCTCGGTCAGGCGCTGCATGCGCGGCCCCAGGCGGTCGCCGAGCTGCGCAAGATGCGCCTCGACGGCATGACCGACCGCGCGATCGCGCGCGCCCTGCTCGCTGCGGAAGGAGACCAGACCGTTCCGCTCGACCAGCGGATGCGAACGATCCACGACACCGACATCGATGCCGTCCTTGCCCGCTACCTCGACGCCCTCGCCGGCGAGTGCGCGCGCAACGTCTACGCCGCGCTTCCCGGAGTGCCGGAGTTGCTGCGCCGGCTGCAGGCGCGCTCCAACGTCGTCCTCGGCCTTTGCACGGGCAATCTCGCGCGAGGCGCGGAGCTGAAGCTCACGTCCGCGGGGCTTTGGAGCGCGTTCAAGTTCGGCGGATATGGCAGCGACGCGGAGCCGCGAGCAGACATCGTTCGCGCCGCCTGGCGCCGCGCTTCCGAGCTTGGCGCCACCGACGGCGTGGTGATCGGCGACACTCCGCGCGACGTCATCGCGGCGCACGACGCAGGTCTTCCCGCTTGCGGCGTCGCCACCGGCCGCTACAGCGTCCACGAGCTGGCGGAGCACGGGGCGGAGCTGGTCCTGCCCGGATTCGAGGACGTCGCGCAGAGCGAGCGCCTGTTGCTCGGCGCTCTGCGCTGAGATCAGGCCATCGCCGTCTTGGCTTTTTCCGCGCGGGTCGGACCCGCAGGCGGATGCGGTGTCGGCGCCGTCCGCCGCTTCTTCGGCTGCGACGGCGCGCCTTTCTGCTGCGCGGGCGCAGGCTTTTCCCCGGCGGCCGCAAGCAGGAGGAGCGCGACGAGCAGGAAGCGCATTCCGTGATAGTACCGCCGCCCGCGAAAGGACGTCCAATTGCCGCGCTTCGCCGCCATCGTGATCTGCCTCGCCGCAGCCGCATGCAAGAAGGCCCCGCCGGCGCAGCCGCGGTTCTGCGATCAGGACCTTTCGGGTCTCTGGCTGAACTCCAGCGACCGGCATTTTGCGTACCGGTTTCGCGAGGATGCCGGCTTGATCCAGGGCGATTACGTACAGCGCGCGGACGACGGCGGAGTGACTCCGCCTTCGGAGCCGATCACCTTCGACTTGCGTCGGGCCTCCGACGCCATTTCCGGCGTGATGCGCGGCTCGGGCGAGACGCCGGGCGGCAAGATCTGCCCGCTCGAGTTCGAGACGCGGGTCAGCGACTGCAAACCCGACGCGCTCCAGGTCGTCGTGGAAATGTCGGCGAACATCGGCGAAGACTGCCGGCGTCAACCGGCAGAAGACGGCGGCCTTGCGGCTCGCGATCTCCGCGAGTTCCGATTCGAGCGCGCGCCCTGAGCTCACTCAGGAAAGCAGGAGCTCCAGCTCGGCGCGGACCTCGTCGGCAAGCGAAGGGTCGGCCTCGGCGAGCCGCGCCGCGCGCGATGCCACTGCCACAGCGCGAACAGGATCGCTGCCGTGTTCCCGCAGGGCCCGCGCGAGCGCCAGATGGAGCGCGGCATCGCCCGGCGCGAGCACCGTGGCGCGGGTGAGAGCGAGGATGCCCTCCGCCGGATCCTTCGCCAGCAGCAGCCTGCCGAGCCTTGCATGAGCGCGCGCATCGTCGGCGAGCCGGATTGCGGCGCGCAGGTGCTGGATGGCTTCGTCGGTGCGCGCGGCGCTCTCCGCTACCGCCGCCAGCCTCAGGCACGCAAGCGCGACGACGCGCCGGTCGCTTCCTGCCGCGTCGCGGGCGCGCAGATAGAGCTGGCGCGCGCTGGACTCATCGAGATGCAGGGCGCGATAATCGCCGAGGGCAAGCAAGACTTCAGCGTCGTGGGGGCGCGCCTGCGCCAGCCGCTCCAGCGCCGAGAACAGCGCCGGCATCTTTTCCTCCCCGATCGCGCGCTGCGCGGCATGCAGGAGCGCGCGCGGCGCTGCCGACAGCGCTGGAAACTCCGTCGCAAGCGCGAGCAGATCGTCGACGTCGAGGCGACGCACGGCGCGGGCAAGGCGGAGCACGACGGCGCCCGGCGCTTCCCGCTCGATGCTCTCGGGCGGCGCCGCTGCGTCCTCCCCGAGAGCATGGAGCACCCGCCGCGCGATCCTGCGGCCGAGGTGCGGCCCGATCCCCAGCGGAGCGAGCTCATCCCACTGCGCCCGCACGTTGCCGCGCGCCTCGGCGAGGAGCAGATGAAGCGTCAGGCGCTCTGCGGCGAGCGCGAACGTAGCGCCGAGCGCGGCTTCCACGCCGAGCTGCGCGGCCGCATCGCCGAGCGCCTCCGGCGACAAGGCCACAGGGTCGATGACCAGCCTCGCTTCGATCCCCGGCCCACAGAGCTCCCAGGCCGTCTCCCCCGCCAGCCACTGTGCCAGGTCGTGCGCCTCGGGTTCGATGCCGTCCACCGCGAATGGCACAACGGCGATGCCCCTCATCGCAGCTCCGGGACGTGCTTCTCGAGGATCCCGCGCACCTCGCGTAGCTCGGGACGCCGCTTCAGCGCGTCGCGAACGTACTTCAGCGAGCTCGGGATGTGCACCAGGAAGGACGGGTTCTTCTTCACCCGATCGATGAAGACGAAGCGGCCCGCGTCCTTGAGCTTGCGCTGCACCGTCAGCAGATCGAAGAAAGCGACGAAGTCCTTCGCGTCGACCCGCGGCCCGCCCTCGGCCTCGAACCGCTCCAGATACCGCGCCAGCATGGCGTCGATCAGCGGCCGGTCCAGCTCGACGTAGCTGTCGCGCAGCAGCGCGACGAGGTCGTACTGCCGCGGCCCTTGCAGCGCGTCCTGGAAGTCGATCACCACCTGCTCGCCGTCCTCGAGCACCATGATGTTCCGGCTCTGGTAATCGCGGTGGGTGAAGCTGCGTGGCGCATCTGCCAGCTCGCGGCAGATGCGCTCGAAATGTTTCCGGAGCGTTTTCAGCTCCGCTTCCGACGGCTTCGCGCCGCGCGCGAGCAGTCCGTACTCGATGAAGTGCTCGAACTCCCAGTGGTACAGGTCGTAGTCGAACGCGCGCGTCCAGGCCAGGCAGGTCGGATCCGGATCGCGTTCCGCGTGGGCGCGCAGCCGCGCGAGCCGATCGATCGCATCGGAATAGAGCGCCCGGCGGTCGGCGCCTTCCTTCAGCGCCTGCTCGAGCGTCCGATCGGTCAGGTCTTCGATCACCAGAAAGCCGTCGCGGGACGCATCCAGCAAAAGGCGAGGCACCCGCACGCCGATGCGCGAGAGATAGCGGTGGACGTTGACGAAAGGCAGCTCCGGCGGAGCATGATCCTTGCTCGCCTCCTCGCTCTTCACGGGATCCGCGGGAAGCTCCATCACCACCGCGCTCGGCCCGGTGAGGCCGCAGACGCGCCAGTAGGTCCGGTTGCCGGCGCCGCCGGGAAGCCGCTCGACGCGCCCCGCCGGCTGTCCCGTGGCGGAGGTGTAGGCGGCCTGCAATTGGCCCTCGTTCATGTGTCCGGCAGCGTAACATGCACCGCCGCTTGACCTGATAAACTCGCCACTTTCCCAGGAGCCGACGATGCCCGTCTTCCAGAACATCCTCCAGGCCATCGGCAATACGCCCCTGGTGCGGCTGAACAAGGTCGCCGGCCCCGACGATGCAGCCGTGTACGCCAAGTGCGAATTCCTGAATCCCGGCGGGGCCATCAAGGACCGGATGGCGCTGTACATCCTCGACAAGGCCGAGCAGGAGGGGCGCATCCGCCGCGGCGGGACCATCGTCGAGAACACCTCGGGCAATACCGGGATGGGCGTGGCGCTCTGGGCGGCGGTGAAAGGCTACCGCTGCGTCTTCACCATGCCGGACAAGATGAGCACCGAGAAGATCAATGCGCTCAAGGCATTCGGCGCGGAGGTGGTGGTCACACCGACCAACGTCCCGGCGGAGGATCCGCGCAGCTACTACGAGACGGCCAAGCGCATCCACCGGGAGACGCCGGGCTCGTTCATGCTGAACCAGTACCACAACCCCGACAACATCGAGGCGCACTACCGGCTCACCGGGCCGGAGATCGAGAAGGACTGCCGCACCGCCGGGTTCAATCTCGATTTCTTCGTCGCCGGCCTCGGCACCGGCGGAACCATGTCCGGCGCGGGCAAGTACCTGAAAGAGAAGTTCCGCGGGATGCGGAACATCGGCGTCGATCCCGAAGGCTCCGTCTACCTCGACTATTTCAAGACGGGAAAGCTGATCCAGCCGCACGTGTACAAGGTGGAGGGAATCGGCGAGGACATGCTCTGCAAGGCCATGGACTTCTCCGTGCTCGACGACGTCCGCCGTGTGGACGACAAGCAGAGCTTCGTGATGGCGCGCAGGCTCGCGCGGGAGGAAGGCCTCTTCGGCGGCGGCTCCTCCGGATCGGCGGCGCACGCCGCGGTCGACCTGGCGAAGGAGATCGGCGCGGGCAAGAACATCGTGGTGGTTCTGCCGGACAGCGGCTCTCGCTACATCACCAAGTTCTATTCGGACGAATGGATGAAGGACAACGGCTTCCTCGATCCGACGGACCGGCTCGGCACCGTCGCTGACCTGCTCGGCGGCAAGCGGCCTCCGGTCTACACGGTGAAGCCTACCGACCATGCGAAGCACGCGGTCGATCTGATGAAGCGGCACGGCATCTCCCAGCTTCCGGTGGTCGAGCCTGGCAACAAGCCCATCGCCATGCTGCACGAGGTCGACCTGCTGCAGGCGTTGATCGACGGGCGCCACAAGCTCGAGGAGCCGATCTCGGCCGTGATGAAGCCGCTGGCCGGCGTGGTGACGTTGCGGACGCCCGTCTCGCGACTGAAGGAGCTGTTCGCGACCGACCACGTAGCGATCGTCAAGGACGGCGATCTGCTCGCGGCCATCGTGACCAAGATCGATCTCATCGACTGGCTCGGCACCCGCGTATCCGTCCGATAAGAAAACTCATGACCACCAAGGCGAACGATCACTTCGAGACGCTCGCGATCCATGCGGGCCAGCACCCCGACCCCACCACCGGCGCCGTGATGACGCCGGTATACCTGACTTCGACGTACGCGCAGTCGGGTCCGGGCGAGCACAAAGGGTTCGAGTACTCGCGCACGCGGAACCCGACGCGCGATGCGCTGCAGGGCTGCCTGGCGGCGCTGGAGAACGGCAAGCACGCCCTCGCCTTCGCCAGCGGACTGGCGGCTACGGATGCCGTCCTGCATCTGCTCTCCGCGGGCGATCACGTCGTGCTCAGCGACGATCTCTACGGCGGGACCTTCCGGCTCGCCGACAAGGTATTCAAGCGTCTCGGAATCGAGCAGACCTACGTCGACGTGACCGACGCCCGCGCGGTGGAGGGCGCGTTCCGGCCGAACACGAAGTTGCTCTGGGTGGAGACGCCCACCAACCCGATGCTGAAGATCTGCGACCTCGCCGCGCTGGCCGACGTCTCCCGCAAGCGCAAGGTGATCTCCGTCTGCGACAACACCTTCGCGACTCCGTATTTCCAGCGACCGCTGGAGCTCGGCATCGACGTCGTCGCGCACTCGATGACCAAGTACCTGAACGGACACAGCGACGTGGTGGCCGGGGCGCTCGTGCTGCGCCGCGACGACCTGCACGAGAAGCTCGCCTTCCTGCAGAACGCAGTGGGCGCGGTGCCGGGCCCGCTCGATTCCTTCCTCGTGCTGCGCGGGCTGAAGACCCTGCACGTCCGCATGGAGCGCCACGATCAGAATGCGCGCCTGGTCGTCGAGGCGCTGAAGCGCCATCCCAAGGTCGAGCGCGTCACCTGGCCTGGGCTCGCCGAGCACCCGCAGCATGCGCTGGCGCGGAAGCAGATGACGGGATTCGGCGGAATGCTCACCTGCGTGGTCAAGGGCGGGCTGCCCGCGGCGCGGACGTTCCTCAAGTCACTTCGGCTGTTCGCGGTGGCCGAGTCGCTGGGAGGCGTGGAGAGCTTGATCGAGCATCCGGCGATCATGACGCACGCCTCGGTGCCGCCGGAGACGCGCCGCAAGCTCGGCATCGACGACGGCTTCATCCGCATCTCCGTGGGGATTGAAAACGGGCAGGACCTGGTCGACGACCTGTCTCAAGCGCTCGAGCGCACATAGGCGGGATCCAACGACAATTCTGTAGGTCGTTTATGTCCTTCCTTTTCCGCGCTTGACGCGCTCGACAGAATCCGGGTCTTTCATGCGCGTGAACCCTGAACGCCGCCGGGCTTGGGCTCCTCTGGCCGCAATTCTCGCGGCGGCGACGCTGCTCACGCTCATTGCCGTCAATCTCATGACGCTGGCTGGAATCAGCTCCAGCCGCCCGCTCATCGTCCACATGCGGGCCGTCCAGACCCTGCTCCTGCAAACGCGCGCCGCGCTCGTCGACGCCGAAACCGGCCGGCGTGGCTTCTTGCTGCTCGGAGAGCGGGTCTATCTCGAGCCGCTCGAAAGGGCGGAGAAGTCGTTGCCGGTGCTCCTCGCGGAGCTGCGAGGTCTCCACCTCGACGAACCGTCGCGCCAACGCCGCATCGAGGAGCTGGAACGTCTCGCGTCGGCAATGCTGGCCGACGTGCGTCAGACCGTGGATCTCTACGAGGATGGCCAGCGCAGAGCCGCATTGGCCACCGTCCGCAATGGCGAGGCGATCCTCGATGCGGCGCGGCGTTTGATTGGACAGCTCCGGGACGAGGAGGATCAGCAACTCGAACAGCGCACGGCCGCCGCCGTCCGCAATCTCGAGATCGCGATGTGGATCGACGCCAGCGCGGGGCTCGGCCTGCTCGTCCTCGGCCTCCTCCTCTACGCCATCAACCGCGACATCGCCCGCCGCGAGGCGCTGGAAGCGGCACTCCGCGACTCTGCGAAATTCCAGGAGCAGTTCGTCGGCATCCTCGGCCACGATCTGCGCAATCCGCTCAATGCCATCTCGGTGGGCGCGGACCTCCTCCTGCGCAAGGAGACGGTTGCGCAGGATTCACACGCGACCCTCCGCCGGATCGCCTCGAGCGCGGCGAGGATGCGGCGGATGGTCGAACAGCTCCTCGATCTGACTCGCGCGCGGCTCGCAGGCGGGATTCCGGTCCAGCCCACTCCGGGAACCAATCTCGCCGACGTCGCGCGCGGCGCGGTGGAGGAGCTTCGCGTCGCTCACCCGGAAGCGCAGCTGACGGTGCATGCCACGGCGCAGATCAGCGGCGAATGGGATGCGGACCGGATGGCGCAGGTGGTCTCGAACCTGGTCGGCAACGCCATCTCCCACGGCGCCGGCGGTCCTGTGGACGTCCAGGTCAACGGTGCGAATGGATCGGCGATCCTCGAAGTCCACAACGGAGGCGCGCCCATTCCGGCGGATCTGTTGCCACGGATCTTCGATCCGTTTCGCCAGGCGATGCCGGCGACGGTCGCGCACGGCCTCGGTCTCGGCCTCTTCATCACGCGGCAGATCGTGCTCGCGCACGGCGGAACCATCGGCGTGGTCTCGGCGCAGCCGGAGGGAACGACCTTCAAGGTCGTCCTGCCATCGCAGAGGATTCACAGGTGACGGAACCGCGCTCTCCCCGGGACGCTCGCCGCCTCGAGCGGCTCAAGCACGGCTCGCGCGCTGCCCGCGACATGCGCCCGCGGCCCAGTTCCGCTCCGCGCCAGGCCGCGAAACGCAAGCCGCCCGTCCTGGGCAGCATCGCCGCGACGTCGGACGAAGCGACGGTCGTGCTTTCGAAGCGAGCGATGGAGCGGCTGGCGCAGGGACACGTCTGGATCTACCGTTCGGACATCGCCGCACCCGACGCGCTCGCCGGCGGCGAGATCGTCCGGCTCACCGATGAGCGCGGCTGGTTCGCCGGGAAGGCGTTCTACGGATCGATCAGCCAGATCGCCGTCCGCCTCCTCACCCGGGAGGACGAGCCCGTCGACGAGGAATTCTTCGTCCGGCGCCTCTCGCAGGCCATCGCGCTGCGCGACCTCACCTTCCCGGACCCCGCGCGCCAGCGAGCGTGCCGCCTGGTGCACGGCGAGGCCGATCTGCTGCCGGGGCTGATCGTCGACCGATATGCGGACTGCCTGAGCGTCCAGACGCTGATCGAGGCGACCGATGCACGGCGCGACCTCTTCGCCGACCTTCTCCAGCGATTGTTCGCGCCGCGGGCGATCGTCGAGCGCAACGACGTGCGCGTTCGCGCTCACGAAGGACTGGAGCAGCGCAAGGGGATGCTCCGCGGGAGCGATCCCGGGGCCGTCGAGTTCCTGGAGGGAGAAGTGAAGCTGGTCGCCGATCTTCCCGCGGGCCAGAAGACCGGCGCCTTCCTCGACCAGGCCGAGAACCGGATCGAAGCGGGCCGATACGCTCGCGGCCGCGCTCTCGACTGCTTCACGTACGGAGGCGCCTTTGCACTGCAGCTCGCGCGCCGCGCCAACCAGGTGACGGCTGTCGACATCAGCGAACAAGCCACCGCGCAGGGACGCGAAGCGGCCGCGCGCAACGGGGCAAAGAACGTCGAGTTCAAGGTCGCGAACGCCTTCGATCTGTTGCGGGCAGAGAGCGAGGCCGGAGAACGGTACGACACCATCGTTCTCGATCCGCCTGCGTTCGCGAAGACCAAGTCGTCCATCGATGCGGCGCTGCGCGGCTACAAGGAGATCAACCTGCGCGCCTTCCATCTGCTCTCGCCGGGCGGCGTGCTGGTGACCTGCAGCTGCTCCTTCCACATCGATGAGGCGATCTTCGAGAGGACCGTGCTGCAGGCGGCGTCCGACGCCAAGCGAAGCGTGCAGGTCGTCGAGCGCCGCGGCGCGGCCCGGGACCACCCCACCCTCCTCGGCGTTCCGGAAACGCGTTATCTGAAGTGCCTCATCCTGCGAGTGATCTAGCAGTCAAGAGCGCGCGCGCTTCCTCCAGCGCCACCTGCACGGCATCGCGCTGGGCGGCGACGAGCTGATCCCGCCGATCGAGCGCATGGGTCGCGGTCGGGAGCGGCGCGCCGAACACCACCGCGATGCGACCGGGCTGGAAGAGCGAGAAGCCCTTCGGCTTGAGCACGGCGCGCGCTCCGGCCACGCCGATCGGAACGCAGTCGAGGCCCATCTCCAGCGCCGCCACCGCCGCCCCCTTCTTGAAGGGGAGCAGCTCGTCGCGGACGGCGCGCGTCCCCTCGGCGAAGAAGAAGAGCGAAGCGCCGCGCAGGCCTCGTTCCATGCGCCCGCGGATGGCACGCGTCGCGCCACCGCGGTCCTTGCGGTCGATGAAGACGTGCCCCATGCGACGCGCCGCCCAGCCGAAGATCGGTATCCTTGCGAGCTCCTGCTTGGCGATGAAGCGGAGCGGATGATCGACGACGGAGACGATGGCGGGCACGTCCAGGTTCGAGGTGTGGTTGGAGACGAAGACATACGAGCGATCGGGATCCAGCTCGGCGTCGCGCTGCACGACGACGCGCGCTCCGGCGACGAGGAGGAACCGGCGGGCCCAGCCCCGAAGCACGCGCTCCGAGGCCTCGCCCTCGCCGTGAATGCCGATGATCAGGGCCGACACCATGGTGTCGGTCATGATCCATCCCCAGCCCAAGATCGTCCGCAGAAAGCGCAGGACGATCACGAGCGGTCCCGCGCCGCCGCGTACTCCTCCGCGGCCGGAAAGAGAAGGACCTCCGCGATGGTCTCCGCGCCAGTGAGAAGCATCAAGAGGCGGTCGAATCCCACCGCGACGCCCCCCGCTTCGCCGATCCGATCGAGGGCGGCGAGGAATTTCTCGTCGAGCGGAAAGACTTCGCGGCCGAGGCCGCGGCGCTGCTCCTGCTCCTCGACCAGACGGCGGCGCTGCTCCCGGGAGTCGCAGAGCTCGGAGAATCCGTTCGCCAGCTCGAGCCCGGCCGCGTACAGCTCGAAGCGCTCCGCGACGCGCGCATCCGAGGGCTTGAGCCGCGCGAGCGCCGCCTGCGACGCAGGGTATTCGACGAGGTAAGTAGGCCGCTCGATCCCCAGCGCGGGCTCGACCTTCTCCATGAGGACCTGCGTGAACACGTCGTCCCAGGAGGCGCCGGCGGCCGGGCGCACGCCGCAGGCACGCGCAGCCTGCGTAAACGCCTCGGCGTCGAGAGGCACGGGGTCGAAGCCCGCGTACCGCGCGAAGGCGTCGCGGCAGGTGATCCGCTCGAAGGGCGGACGAAGCGAAACCGGACTGGCGCGGCGGCCGTGCCCCTTGCGCGCCGGCGCCTCGGCCGCGCCGGCGAAAAGAATCTGTTCCAGATCGGCCATGATCGAGTCCGCGCTGCCGGGGGCGGCATAGAGCTCGAGCAGCGTGAACTCCGGGTTGTGCGTGGGCGAGATCTCGCCGTCGCGGAACACGCGCGCAAACTGGTAGCAGCGGGGGAATCCTTCGCGCGCGAGCAGCCGCTTCATCGCGTATTCGGGGCTGGTGTGCAGATGAAGGCGACGCGCTCCTGCCACTCCACCGGGCGGAACCGGCAGGTCCGGCGTGAAGGTCGTCTCGAAGGGACGCAGGTGCGGCTCCTGCCCGGCGAACGGCACCGCGATGGGAGTCTCCACTTCCTGATAGCCGCGCTGCTCGAGGGCGTCGCGCAGCTTGCGCGCAAGCGCCGAACGGGCGCGGGCCATGGCGGTGGTCGCGGGCACGGCTTTTTCATAACGCAATTTGCTTGCCGGATCGCCGGTTCGATGCGAGTGAACGCGGGTGCGGGTCCTCTTCGTCCTCTTGCTCGCTCTCGCCTGCGGTCATGCGACCAGCGTGCCCGCGGGCCGCAAGCCGTCTCCAAACACGCCGTCCCGGTTCTCCGGCTCCGATGGCGCGGCGCAACTCTCCGAACAGACGCATGCGCTGCTGCGCGCCGAAGGAGACCTCCTGTGGACGCGCTGGACCACGGGATCGGGACCTCTGCCCGCGAGCGCTCTCGCGGCGCACCGCCGGCTGGCGGAGCGCGAGTCGATCGAGATCGCGGTTGCCGCCGCCGCGCGCGCTTCCGGAAGCGACGCCCGCGCCTTTCGCCTGTTGGCGCAGCAGCTGTCGACGTTGGCCATCGCGCGCGAGGCCGCGGCGGAAATCGAGGCGCTCGAGCGATCCCGAGCGCAGCTTGCCTTCGCCGCGCCGGGCGAGAAGCGGGCGATGCTCGGAGAGCGCGATCTCGATCGCCTGCTGACCGACGAGGCCAACGCCCAGAAACGGTTCGTCCTCGCGCAGGCGGAAGCGAAGGCGGCGCAGCCGCTGGCGCCGCTGACCATCGCCCGCGACGCCGCCGTGGACAAGGCGATCGCGGCCCTCGGCCTGGACAGCTGGGCAGCCGTCGAGGAGCGCGCCCACGCGATTCCGCTCTCGGATCTGGCCCAGCTCGCCGAGGCGACACTGGCCGCGACCGAGCAGGTGGGCCAGCGCGCGGTGGCGGCGGCGTCGGTGCGCAACATCGGCGTGACCGCCGATCGGCTTCGCCGCGCCGACCTGCCTCGCCTGGCGCGGACGGCGCTCGCGGATCCGCAGTTCACGCCAGGGAACGCCTGGGCCAACGCCCGAGACGTGCTCTCGAAGATCGGCGACCCGCCTCCGTCCGCGTTGCGCCTCGACACGGAGCCCTCACCGTCGAAGGGGGCGCGGCCGCTGGCGCTGCTCGTCGATCCTCCGTCCGACGTACGCCTGTCGCTGCGACCCACGGGAGGCTTCGAGGAGCAGCGCGCCACCCTGCACGAGGGCGCCCGGGCTGTCGGCGCGACGCTGATCGACGTTCCCCGCTGGGAGCTGGCACAGCTCGGCGACGGCTCCGCCTCGGAAGGCGTCGCCCTGCTCTTCGAGTCGCTGGCGGGCCAGCCGGAATGGCTGCGCGCGACCACGCAGCTGCGGGGAGAGCCGCTCGACGACGTCGTCCACACCGAGGCCACCCGCCGTCTGCTCGCGGTCAGGCGTGCCGCGGCGATGGTGCTGTTCGAGATCAAGCGCCGCGATGGCGTACAAGCGGCCGAGACGCAGGGTGCGCTCTACCGCGGCCTCTTGCAGCGCGCGCTGTACTGCGTCCTCTCTGACGACGACGCAGGCCGCTGGGCGTTGGAGGCCGACGTCTTCGCTTCCGGCGTCGTTCCACTCCTTGGCGGCCTTCTTGCCGCGCAGCTCGAAGGGACCCTCAGCCCTTCCTGGTGGACGGCACCGCGGCCGGCGCTGAAGCAGATCTGGGCGGGGGGACGGTCGATGGGCGCCTTCGAGGCCGCGCGCACCCTGGGACTCGCGCAGCTCGATCCCGCGGCGCTGGCCACCATCGTCGACGAGCGTCTGCGGTACTCGGCGCCGGACGCGCCGCCGCCCGCTCCGAAGCCCGACTACAAGTACATGCAGGGCGACAAGAAGAAGCGGCGCAAGAGGGCCCGCTGATTTACGCGCGCGGCAGCGAGAGCGCGAAGACGGATCCGCGCGGCCCCGTCTCCCGCAGCTCCGCGCGACCGCCGTGCAGCTCCGCCACGGTGCGAACGATCGCCAGGCCGAGGCCGGTGCCGCCGTCGCCGTGCCGGGTGGTGGCGAAGCGCTCGAAGAGGCGATCGCGGATTGCGGGATCGACGCCAGGACCGTAATCGCGCACCTCGGCGACGCACTCCGGACCGCCGCTGATCTCCAGCTCGACGCGCTCTCCCTGCGGCGAGTGCTGGACGGCATTGCCGACGAGGTTCTCGAGCGCCCGGCGCAGCCAGAGGGGATCGCCGCGGACCCGGAAAGGCCCGCTGGCGCGCAGCTCCACCCGCACCCGCCGCGCGGCAGCCGTGGGACTCTGCGCGTCGACGACCTCCCGGGCGATCGCGCAGAGGTCCACCGGCTCGTCCTTGGGTTCGATTCCGCGCGCTTCGAGGCGGGCCAGTGACAAGAGATCCTGCGTGAGCTGCTGGAGCTTGTCGGCGCTCTCCCGGATCCGCAGGGCGAACCGCCGCGCGGTCTCCGGCTCGTCGGCGGCGCCTTCCGTCAGCACCTCGGCGGAGGCGCGAATGGCGGCCACCGGATTCTTCAGCTCGTGAGAGACGTCGGCGACGAACGTCTCCAGCGCGTGCCGCTCCTCCAGCTCCTTGCGCATCGACTCCAATGCGTGGGTCAGCTCGCGCACCTCGCGGCCGCGGGGCTCGGGCAAGGGCGCCTGGCGCTCTCCGGCGGCCACGCGCTGCGCCGCGCGGGTCAGCCGCTCGATGGGCCCGGCAACCGCGCCACCGATCAGAATCGCCAGCGCCGCGGAGGCGACGGCGAACATGAGCGCGAGCAGCGCCACCTTCGGCGCCACGTCGCTCATCAGCTGCACCATCCCGAAGGTTGCCTTGCGAACGCGGACGATCCCGCCTCCGGCGACCGGCGCTTCCGCGGAAACGCGGGCAACCCCGGGATGCGCCTCGCCCGCCTCGAGGACGACGTGGCCCTCGCCGTCGAGGAACGCTACGTCGGTGTCGATGGCGCTGCGGGTGAAGGCCTGCAGGATGGGGCGCAGCGAGTTGGCCGGCGTCCGCGCAGCGAGCTCCGCGATGGCCCGCGCCTCGTCTTCGGCGGCGCGGGTGGCGAAGAGCGATGCGCGGGCGGTGAAGCGGTCGATCACGATCACCGCGAACATGGCGGACAGCAGCAGCGTGGTGGCAGCGAGGGGGATGAACACTTGAAGTCGCAGCGAGAGGCCCGTCCGCCGCGCCTCCACCAGGCGCGCCGCGGTGGCGCCGACGCCGAGGAGGAACAGAATCGCAAGCGCGAGCAGCAGCTCCTGCCTACCCATCGCGCAGACGGTACCCCACCCCGCGCACCGTCTCCAGCACCCGCGCGTCGCCGCCCGCCTCCTCCAGCTTGCGGCGCAGGGCCTTGACGTGGACGTCCACCGTCCGATCGCCGACGACCACGTCGCTGCCCCAGACGGCGTCGAGGATCTGGCTGCGCTCGAAGACGCGTCCCGGGCTGCGCAGGAAGAGCGCCAGCAGGTTGAACTCCGTCCGGGAGAGCGCGAGCTCGCGCTGGCCGACACAGGCCTTGCGCGTGCGCGTATCCAGGGACAGCAATCCCGCGCGCAGCGGCTTCTCCTCGGCCGGCGCGCTCTTCGCGGCGCGGCGAAGGACGGCGCGAACCCGCGCCGACACCTCGCGCGGCGAGAAGGGCTTGAGCACGTAGTCGTCGGCTCCGATCTCGAGGCCGACCACCCGATCGGTCTCCTCGTCGCGGCTGGTGAGCACGATCACGGGGACGTCGCTGCGCCCGCGCAGCGAGCGGAGGAAGTCGAGCCCGTTGCCGTCGGGGAGGACGAGATCGAGGATCATCAGATCGGCGTCGCCCGCGAGCTGGCGCGCCTCGCGCAGCGAGGCTGCCTCCGAGACCTCGAAGCCGTCGCGGCGCAGGGCGAAGGCGAGGCTCTCGCGGATGGCGGGCTCGTCGTCGACGAGGAGGATTTGAGGCATGGTCAGGGTGGTGCGCCGATGGGCCCCGGCGGCTTCTCGGGCTGTGCTTCGATCGTCGACTTCTCTTCCGCGCGCTCGGCCACGGCGAGCACGAACTTGTTGTTGCGCGACTCAACCACTTTCAGCCGCGCGCCACCGAGAGCCTGCCTCAGGCCGTTCAACCTCGACTGCTCGACGAGGAACCACTTCCGCTGTCCCGGACCGTTCATGAAATCGGCGAGCGTTGCGGCCGGGGCGCCGGGGCGGCCGACCTGGCGCACGGTGTTGCGCGAGTAGAACGTCTCGCCGCGCCAGTTCATCTGGTAGGCCGCGATGGGCTCCTCGGGCGTGCTCTGGTGGTAGTACTCCCAGAAGAGATCGCGCTGCGTCCAGTGCGGCGACAGCCGGCGCCAGTGGAACCAGCCGCAGAAGACGGCGAAGGCCAGCGCCACGGCGACCAGCGACCAGACCGCCACGTTGCGATCCTGCGGCGGCTCGCCGGCGGCCACGGCAGCGGCCGGTTTCCTCCGTGCCCAGCGCCAGAGCTGCGCAAGCCGATCGAAGATCCACGGAGAGAACGCGACCGCCGCGCCGGCGTAGAAGAGCACCGTGAAGATCTGCCGCGGATCCGTCTCCTTGTCCGGATAGGGGCGATCGTAGTTGTAGACGAACATGTCGGTCAGGTGCTTGGGCGTCAGCGCCAGGTCGTGCGCCACCAGCGCGTAGAGGAGCGCGCCTGCGAAGATGGGGCCAGCGTTTGCCCACAGGCCCTCGGCTAGCAGCCGCTCGACCCAGAGAGCGCAGAAGAAGAGCAGCGGCGCGAGGACCGGAAGAGCGTAGTGGTGGAACTTGGTGGCGGAGAAGGCGAAGACGGCGAAGCCGATCAGGAACCAGAGGAGCAGGAACAGCATCGCCCGCTCGCGCGCCGACTGCGGCCGGACGCGGACGCGGGTCAGCATGGCCGCCGCGCCGGGAAAAGCGAATACCCAGGGAAAGCAGTCGAAACCGATCTGCTCGACGAAATACGTGAACGTGCCGCCCGGCGTCGTCGTGTGCACGCCGAGGGCCAGGCGCTTGAAGTGGTCGTGGATGATGAAGCGCTCGAAGAACGTCTTGCCCTCGTCGTCGCGGCCGTCGAAGGCGAACATCGTCCCGTACCAGGGCGCGCAGATGAGGAGGACGATCAGCGAACCCGCCGCGAGATGCAGGCGGCGCAGGCGATGCCACTCGCCGGTGATGACGCAGTAGACCAGCGTCACCGCGCCCGGCAGCGCGAAGCCGAGGAGGCCCTTGGAGAGCGTCGCGAAGCCCACGAAGCAGTAGAACGCGGCGGCCCAGCCGTGGTGCGGCTCGTCCGTATCGTCGAGCAGGACGATCATCAAGCACGCCATGGCGCCTTCGAGGAGCCCGACGAACACCGGGTCCGGCACGGCCTGGCGGGCGAGGAAGACGAACAGCGGGCTGGTGAGGATGGCGATCGTTCCGATCACGGCGCTGCGGCGGGTGAGCAGCCGATCGGCCATGATGAACAGCAGGACGGCGCCCATCGCCGTGATGGCCGCGTAGGGCAAGCGTACGCCCCACTCGGTGAACACGCCGACGAAGCGGTCGGGGCCGTTGGCGTTCACCGCCAGCATGCCCGCCGCCATCAGCCAGAGGTCGAGCGCGGGCTTGGAGAAGAACCAGGCGGATTCCCACCAGGGATGGATGTAGTCGCCGCGCGCGATCATCTCGCGCGCCACCTCGCCGTAATGCGGCTCCCACGGGTCCCAGAAGCCGGTGGCGCCGAGCCAGGGCACGTAGAGCAGCGCGGCGAGGACGACGAAACCGATGGTCAGGCGCCGCTCGGCGCTCAGCGGCAGGAGCCAGCGAAGCCAGGAGACCTCGCGCACGAACCCGGGGAGCGTCTCTGCCCATTCGGTCTGCGGCTGCGGGTCGGCGTTCTTCTCGAGGCGCGCCATCGACTCCTCGCGGCCGTAGCACGCAGTGCGCCCAGCAGCAAGCGGAGATCGCGAAGTCCAAAACATGGCGGCAATCCCGGTGCGGGAGCCGCTAGCGTTTGTCGCGCCAGGTGAGCGTCGCTGCCATCCGCTCGATGAGCGATGCGCTGCCTCCCGGTGGTTGCAGGACGATCAGCGCCACGGGACCAGCCTCGCGCGACATGCAGGCGGCGCTGACCTTCGCCTGTCCGTCCTCGCCGTCGATGATGCCGTCGGCGCGCGACGCACCGGGGACCGCCTTCATCGGCGATGCGTCGCCGAGATGGATCTTCTTCAGGCGGCCGACGTCGGCCAGGCGCCACAGGTCCTCTTCCAGCGCGCCGCGCACCACCCGGTCGCAGGAGCATCCGTGTCCGCGGCAGGACACCGTCTGGATCAGCGTGGCGGAGCTGCGGAACGAGCCGGCCAGGCCGTTGGAGTACGAGACGACGTTGGCGGAGGCGGCGGCGCGCCGCCAGCCCAGCGGCATTTTCACTTCCACTTCGGCGGGACCCTTGCGAAACTGGCCGAGCGCGGGCAGCGCCGGCGCGGCGACCACCCCGAGCGACAGGGTCCCCAGGAGCGCACCGGCCGCCGCGGCCAGCCTCCGCGCAGCCGCTTCGCCAGGCCAGTGACGGGGAGTGAGGAAGCAGCCGAGGATCGCACCGGTCAGAAGGCCACCGCCGTGGCCCCAATTGTCCACGCCCGCCGATCCGAGTCCGGCCGCGAACAGTGCGAGCAGCCAGGGAACGATGCGCAGGCCGAACCAGGAGCGCAGCGTGCCGCGCACGCCACGGCGCCATCCGAACGTCACCGAGGCGCCCAGGACGCCAAAGGCCATGCCGGAAGCGCCCAGCGAGATCGAGTCGGCGCCGATGGCGGAGACCAGCGTGGTCCCCAGCGCCGTGAAGATGAGCAGCGCGAGGTAGTCCGCCGGCCGCACCGCGCGCTCCAGCGCGCCGCCCACGTTCCAGAGCGCGAAGGCGTTGAAGGCGAGGTGCAGGGGATCCTTGTGCAAAAGGTTGGCCGCGAACAGCCGCCAGGTCTCGCCGCGGTCGAGGATCAGGGGGGTCGCCTTTGCCCCATACAGCAGCAGGGAGGGAAGGCCGACCCCGGAGCGCAGGCCGGACGCCGCCAGGAGCATCCAGAGCGCCGAAAGCAGCATGACGATTGTCACCCACGGAACACCGGAGATGGACAATCCCTCGGATGCAACCGGGCGAAGCGCGGCCGATTCCGCTGCCGGTTGTGCAAAAGTGGCTTCTTCCGTCCACGCCGCCATTTGCTCTAGGATGAGCACGACGGGGCCGAGGCGGCAGGCCCCCGCCGGGTCCAAGGAGCATGATGAAGCTGATCATCGAGGACGACGAGGGTCGAAAGACCGTCGTCCCACTGGTACGCGACGAGATCACCATCGGACGGCAGGATGGGAACACCATTCGCCTGACCGAGCGGAACGTCTCGCGCCGCCACGCACGGCTTCTCAAGGAGAACGGGAACGTCCTGATCGAGGATCTGGGCTCGTACAACGGCGTCCGCGTCAACGGCGAGAAGATCACCGGACGGACGCGGATCAAGGAAGGGGACCTGGTCGAGATCGGCGACTACGATCTGGGCATCCAGGGGAAGCTCGACGCGCCCGTGATGACGCCCGCGGCCGGCACCACGCGTCCGCCGACGATTCCTCCCGGCGGACTCAAGCCGCCCCGTCCCCCCACCCTGCCGCCGCAGGCCATGCCGGGCGCACTTGGAGCGGCACAGGCCGCGTTCGCGTCGGAGAAGACGGCTCCGGCCGTACAGGCGCCGATCCCGCCGCCCGCGGTGACGCCCAATCCGACGGCCGGAGGCGCGACCGCCATCATCCGCGTGTCGGACCTTTCCAAGGCAGGTCCCCAGGTAGAAGCGCGCGACCTCGAGCGATCCGAGATGCCGCGGCTGGTGGGACTCGCGGGGCCGTTCCGCGGCAAAGAGTTCTACCTCATGCGCACGGAGGTGAAGTTCGGACGCACGGACGAGAACGACATCGTCGCCGACCACCAGTCCGTCTCGCGAGCACACGCCCGTTTCGTGCTCGACGAGGGGCACTGGAAGGTGATCGACAACAAGAGCGCCAATGGCGTGCGCGTCAACGGCGACGAGTACGCGGTGTCGAGCCTGAAGCCGGGCGACGTCCTCGAGCTGGGCCATCTCAAGTTCCGCTTCTGCGCGCCGGGGGAAAAGTTCTCCCCGCCGCCGGAGAAGGGCGAGAACGGCGCGCAGAAAGGCGGCCTCAAGCCCACCACCGCCGAGCTGATCGCAGGAGCGCAGGGGCGCACGCCCTCTTCCGCGGCGCGCAAGGCCGGCAGTCGGGGAAGGCTTGCGGTCATTCTCGCCGCGCTGGTCGCCGTCGGCGCAGCCGCGTTCTTCTTGACGCGCTCCCGCAAGCCGGCAAGCCCCGAAGAAGCTACCGGCGAGGACGCGGTGAAGGCTGGCGACGCGCTCTTCAAGCAGCGCAAGTACGTCGCCGCGATGGAGATGTACGAGAAGGCCGGCAGCAGCCCGACGCCGAACCGGAAGAAGGCGGCGGAAGAGGCGCGCGGTGAGGAGGTCTACAACGCGCTGCGCGCGGCGATCGCCGCGGGCGACGGCGACAAGGCGCGCAACCTCTTCGAGCGCTGCTCCGCGGAGTCGACGTACTGGTGCCAGCAGACGCAGGAGCAGGCCGACCAGGTGAAGGCCGTCTACGCCAACAAGCATCTCGCCAACGCGAATTCGTTGAAGTCAGCGGGGAAGTTGGACGCCTGCGCCGCCGAGGCGAGCAACGTGCTCGCCTTCGACAGCGGCAATGCGCAGGCGCTTGCGCTGCAGAGTCAGTGCCGGCCGCAGGAGGCGGCGAAGACGGAGTCGGCGCGCGAGGAAGGGCCGAGCCCGAAGGAGCGCGAGGTCAAGGCGTCGCGGCTCGCGCAGGCCTCGTCGAACAAGCTGGTGGCGCGCGACTTCGGCGGGGCGGTGAAGGACGCGCAGGCGGCGCTGGCCCAATCGCCAAAGGACAAGAACACGCTGATGCTCTCGTACCGCAGCCTCGGGTACGGATACGCGTACCTCAACGACAAGGGCAACGCGGTCAAGTGGCTGGAGAAGTACCTCCCGTACTGCACCAACGACTGCGACCAGGTGCACGCCTTCATCGGGAAGTGAGCATGAAGCTGATCATCGAAGACGATGAGGGGCACAAGACCGTCGTTCCCGTCGTCCGTGACGAGATCACCATCGGCCGCAACGACGGGAACATCGTCCGGCTCGCCGAGAAGAACGTCTCGCGGCAGCACGGCAGGCTGCTGCGCGAGTCGGGGCACTACTACATCGAGGACCTGGACAGCTTCACCGGCATCCGCGTCAACGGCGAGAAGATCGCCGGAAAGCACGTCGTGCAGGACGGCGATCTGATCCAGATCAGCGAGTACGATCTCATCCTCGAGGAAGGTCCCGACGACCGGGCGCCGCCTCCGCCGGTTCCGCAGATCGACACCGAGGCGCAAGCCCGGAGGATGGCCGAGACCGCCACCATCCGTCTCTCGGATCTGCGCCCGGCGGACGTGGAGGTCCCCGCGCAGGACGTTCCGCCGGGGCAGCGGGCGAAGCTGGTCGGCATCTCCGGCAAGCATCGCGGCGAGGAGCTGGTGCTCGGCCGCAGCCCCATCCGCCTCGGCCGGTCCGATGAAAACGATCTGCAGATCGAGCACCCGTCGATCTCGCGCAAGCACCTGCGCCTCCACCTCGACAACGGCACCTGGAAGGTGATGGACGCGGAGTCGCGCAACGGCGTCCGCGTGAACGGCGAGCCGTATGCGCAGATCGGCCTGCGCCATGGCGACGTTCTCGAGGTGGGCCACCTGCGGTACGCCTTCGTCGAGCCCGGGCGCGCCTTCCAGCTCCCGCCGGAGCTGACGCCTCTGGCATCGGCCCCCCTGGCGTCGCCGCCCACGCGCACCGGCCTCTGGGTAGGCATCGGCATCGCCAGCGTTGCGCTGCTGGCTGCGGCGATCTTCCTCATCCTGCGGAATCGGGCCGATGCGGAGATCGCGCAACGCCTTCGGGTGCAACGCGCCGAGAAGCTCCGCGTGGCGCAGGAGCTCGTGGCCGCGCATCGGTACACCGAGGCGTACCAGAACCTCGACTCCGCGCGCCGGCTGGGCGCGAGCGCGGCGGAGCTCAAGGATGTGGATGCGGTGGAGCGGGAGTCCCGCGCCGAGGATCTCTACCGGGAGATGGAGACCGCCATCGCAGCGCAGGATTGGGATCGGGCGCGCAAGCTGTTCGAGGCGCTCTCCGCGACCCAGACGTTCCATGGTGCAAAGGCGGCGGAGAAGGCCGATGTCGTCAAAAATGCCTACGTCAACGCTCATCTCGGCACCGCTGTCCGCCTCCGCGGCAACGACAACGCCGGCTGCCTCGCGGAAGCCCAACTCGCCCTTTTGGCAAATCCGCAGAACGCCGAGGCCCGCGCGCTCACCGAAGCATGCAAAGCTCCGGCGGCGTCGGCAGCGCCGGCCCGGCCCCCGCGCACCGCTCCTGCTCGCGTCGCTGCCGCACCCCGCGCATTCGACGAGGCGGAAGCGCGGCGGCTGCTCACCGAAGGGAACCAGAAGCTGCTCGCGCAGGATCTCTCCGCGGCGATCGTGCTGTACCAGAAGGCGCTCACGCTAAAGCCGGGCAAGTCCGTTCTCGCCGGGCTATATCGGAGCATGGGCATCGCCTTCACCCGGCAAGGGAACATGGAAGAGGGCGCGCACTATTACCGGCTTTATCTCCCACTTTGCGGCAATGCATCCGAAAGGGCGCAGCTGCAGAAGGTCCTCGATGATTACGATGTCCGAAGGCGCTGATGTGGGCGCGGAACGCACCGCATTCGCGGTAGACGATCGCACCGGTCACCCTGTAGATTCCGTCGCCCGAAGGGGTGGCACGGTGGATATCCGCACTCTGGTGGTCGACGACGATCAGGATTCCTGCGACCTGATCGAGCGCATCCTCAAGCGGGAGGGATACCGCGTCGCGACGCTCACCGACCCACGCAAGGTGGAGGACGAGCTGCGCAAGGCGGACATCCATCTCGCCATCGTCGATCTGAAGATGCCGGATCTCTCCGGGTTGGACGTCGCGCAGATCATCAAGCGGCACGACTCCGACTGCTCCGTGATCCTCATGACCGGGTACGCGACGCTGGACTCGGCGGTGAGCGCGTTGCGGTACGGCGTCGTCGACTACCTCCGCAAGCCGGTCCGCGAGGACGAGCTGCTCGGCTCGGTGAACCGGGCGCTGGCGGCGAAGGGACTCTCGCTGCTGCCGGAAGAGGAGCTGCACCGGAACATCGGCACCTGCATCCGCGACCTGCGCAAGAAGCGCTCGCTGACGTTGAAGCAGCTGGCGAAGCGGACCGGGCTGTCGGTGTCGCTGCTGTCGCAGATCGAGCGGGCGGAGAGCAGCGCCAGCGTGACCTCGCTGTACAAGATCGCGCACGCTCTCAAGATCCGCCTGCCGGAGCTGTTCGCGCGCGTCTGAGGAGCTCGCAACCTGCTCGGGTGTTCGTTGGGTCCGCCGCGCCGGACTTGAAACGAACGCGATGCGCGGTGACGTTGCGCTACTTGAGCACCACCAGCACGTCCCCCTCGCTGACCGGCTGCGTCTCCTTGCACCGGATCTCCGCGACCCGCCCGTCCTCGGGCGCCTCGACGGGCATCTCCATCTTCATGCTCTCGAGGATCACCAGCACGTCGCCGGCCTTCACTTCGTCGCCGACCTTCTTCTCGATCTTCCAGACGGTGCCGGTGATGTGGGCGGGGACGTCGGGCATGTCAGAGCCTCTCCAGGAAATGGGTGTCGAATTCGCCGCGCGCAAAGGCGTCGCTCGCGAGGACCTTCAGGTGGGTGGGAATGTTGGTCTTCACGCCCTCGATGGAAAAGCGCTCCAGCGCTCCACGCATGCGCGCGATGGCCTGGTCGCGCGTGTCCGCAAAGGCGATCATCTTGGCGAGCAGCGAGTCGTAGTACGGCGTCACGGTGTCGCCGGCGCGATAGCCGGCGTCGATCCGGACGCCGTCGTGGAACGTCCCGTCGGCCGGCACGGGAGCATCGAAGCGCTTCACCGGTCCCGGCGAGGGGAAGAACTTCACCGGATCCTCGGCGTTGATCCGGCACTCGATGGCGTGGCCGCGGGGACGCAGATCGTCTTGCCCCAGCGGGAGCTTCTCGCCGGCGGCGATCCGCAGCTGGAGCTGCACGAGATCGAGTCCCGTGGTCGCTTCCGTCACCGGATGCTCGACCTGGAGGCGCGCGTTGAGCTCGATGAAGTACACCTCGTCGCCGACCAGCAGGAACTCGCAGGTGCCCGCGTTCGCGTACCCCACTGCCCGCGCCGCGCAAAGGCCCGCGTCGAGGAGCTTGCGCAACACCCGCGGTCGCGGCTCGGGTAGATCGAACGCCGGAGGCGGCGCCTCCTCGATGACCTTCTGGTGCCGCCGCTGGATGGAACACTCCCGCGCCCCCGCCGCCAGCGTCAATCGGCCGTCGCCGAGGATCTGCACCTCGACGTGGCGTGGCCGCTCGAAGTACCGCTCGAGGTACACGGCGTCCTTCCCGAACGAGGCGCGCGCCCGATCCGAGCATGCCCGCAACGCCTTCATCAGCTCCTGCTCGTCGCGCGCGACCTGCATCCCGATGCCGCCGCCGCCCGCCGCCGCCTTCACCAGCAGCGGATATCCGAGCGACGACGCCGCGGCCTTCGCGCCGACCTCCTCGCCGACATGCCCCTCCGAGCCCGGCACCACCGGAACGCCCGCGGCCCGCATCACCGAGCGCGCCTGCGCCTTGTCCTTGATCGCGCGCATCGCACCGGGCGGCGGGCCCACGAACACGATGCCCGCCTGCGCGCAGGCCTCGGCGAATTCCGCCTGCTCAGAAAGGAAGCCATAGCCGGGATGGATGGCGCGTGCTCCCATCTGCCGGGCAGCGGCGAGAATCTTCGCTCCGTCGAGATAGCTCTCCCGCGCCGGCGGCGGTCCCAGGCGCACCGCCTCGTCGCACGCCTCGACGTGGAGCGCCTTCGCGTCCGCGTCGGAAAAGACGGCGACAGTCTTGACACCAAGCGCCCGGGCCGCTCGCGCCACGCGGCAGGCGATCTCGCCGCGATTGGCGATGAGGATCTTTTCGAACAAGCAGTCAAGCCCTCCGTGAAGGGCGCGCAGTCTACTCCAGAAAAAGCGGGTCGCGGTGCGTTGACCGGCTCCACGCGCGCGGCATAGTCTGCGTCACGAGGTCGGGGGCGATGCGCATGGCGAGAGCGAAGTACCAGCGCAGACGGACGCGGCGCGGAGCGGCCATGGTGGTCGATCTCTCCTCGGTGCGCGCCCAGCGCCGCCGCGAGCAGGCGGAAGAGCGCGTGCGCGACGCGATGGACGAGAACCGCGCCGCGCTCTCCCGCCTCTTCGCGAGCGGGCTCATCTTCACGCAGAAGGGAGCCCGCGCCGGACGGGATCTGTTGCTCGCGCACCAGGCGCTGCTGCGTACTGCCGACCTGTTCGCCCGCCTCGTCGAACCTTCCGCTCGCGACGACGCCGCGTTGAAGCACCGCGCGGAGGAAGTCTTCGCCCACCTCGACTCGCAGCTCGCCCGCACCGCGCAGCTCACGGCGCGCACCGGCGAATTCCTCTCGGGCCGCGGCCGGGACTGAGCAGCGCGTTCGACGCACCTCCGGTGCGGCAGCGGCTAGCGCCGTCGCATGAGGCGCAGCCGTCTTCGCCGCTTGCGGTTCTTACTCCCCATTGCGCAGGAACGTCGGGACATCCAGCTCGTCCTCCGACGCTCCGGTGAGCTGCCGCAGCTCTTCCCACGAGAGGTGCCGCACCGGCTTCTGCGGAGGCGCCGGCGTCACCCGCGGCGGAGCCGGAGGAGGCGTCGCCGCGCGGTGGATCTCCGGCGTCCGCTGCGGCGCCGCGTGACGCGGTCCGGCCGGTTCCGTCGTCTGAGGCATCGCCAGCGTTCCCTGCGTCGGTCCGCGCACCTGCCGGGTCGCATCCAGCCGCTCGATCCGCCGCGCGTCGCGCGTCGTGAAGCCGGTGGCGATCACCGTGATCTTGAGCCGGTCGCCCATCGCGTCGTCGATCACGCTTCCGAAGATGATGTTCGCGTCCTCGTGGGCGGCCTCCTGGATCAGCGAGCAGGCCTGGTTCACCTCGACGAGGGTCATGTTCCCGCCGCCGGTGATGTTGATCAGGATGCCGGTGGCGCCGTCGATCTGCACGTCCTCGAGGAGCGGGCTTTCCACCGCCGCCCGCGCGGCGACCATCGCCCGCGTCTCTCCCGTCGCGGTGCCGGTGCCCATCAGGGCCACGCCCATGTTGCTCATGATCGTGCGCACGTCGGCGAAGTCGACGTTGATCAGTCCGGGAATGGTGATCAGATCGGAGATGCCCTGCACCGCGTTGAGCAGGACTTCGTCAGCCTTCTTGAACGTGTCGAGCAGCGTCGTCTTCTCGTCCGCGACGGCGAGCAGGCGCTGGTTTGGGATCGTGATCAGCGTGTCGACGGTGTTCTTCAGCTCGGCGATTCCGTGATCGGCCTGCTTCAGCCGCCGCTTGCCCTCGAACATGAAGGGCTTGGTGACCACGCCCACGGTCAACGCTCCCACGCCGCGGGCGATGTCGGCGATGATCGGCGCGCCGCCCGTGCCGGTCCCGCCGCCCATGCCGGCGGTGACGAACACCATGTCCGCCCCCTCCAGCGCCGCCGCGATCTTCTCGCGGTCCTCGAGCGCCGCCTGCCGCCCGATCTCCGGGTTCGCGCCGGCGCCCAGTCCCTTCGTCACCATCGCGCCGAGCTGGATCTTGGTGGCCGCGCGGTTGTGCTGGAGCGCCTGGCAGTCGGTGTTCGCGGCGATGAAGTCCACGCCGGTGAGGCCGGCGAGGATCATCGTGTTCAGAGCGTTGCCGCCCCCTCCGCCGACGCCGACCACCTTGATCTTCGCGCCGAGCTCACCCGTCATCTCGTTCATGACCCCTCCGGCCATTAGAACAGCTCCTTGACCCAGCTCAAGAATCGCTCCCGGATCGACGCGCCATCGCCGGCGCCCAGATAGGCGCGGTTCTGCGTGCCTTGCCTCGCGCCGTAGAGGAGCAGGCCCACCGCGGTGGCATGCTGCGGGCTCTTCACAACGTCGGTGAGGCCGCCGATCCCGCGCGGCAAGCCGCGGCGCACGGGCAGCCCGAGCACCTCCTCGGCCAGCTCCGGCATCCCGTGCAGATTCGTGGTTCCCCCCGTGAGGACCGCCCCGCTCGCGAGCAGATCCTCCTGGCCCGCTTTCTGGATCTCGCGATGGATGAGCTGGAACAGCTCCTCCACCCGCGGCTCGATGATCTCGCAGAGGATGCGCCGGTTGAGCACCCGCGGGGCGCGGCCGCCCACGCTCGGCACCTCGATGGTGTCGTCCTTGTCCAGGCTCGCGCTCTGCGCGCTGCCGAACTTCACCTTGATCTTTTCCGCCTCGACCATCGGCGTGCGCAGACCGACGGCGATGTCGTTGGTCAGATGGTTGCCGCCGAGCGGGATCACGCTCGTGTGCTGGATGGCCCCGCCGGAGAAGATCGCCAGATCCGTCGTGCCGCCGCCGATGTCCACCAGCGCGACGCCCAGCTCCTTCTCCTCTTCCGCCAGCACCGCCTCCGCGGAAGCGAGCGGCTCGAGCACGATGTCTGCCACTTGCAGCCCGGTCCGGCCGCAGCACTTGACGATGTTCTGGGCGCTGCTGACCGCCGCGGTGACGATGTGCACCTTCGCTTCCAGGCGCACTCCGCTCATTCCCAGCGGCTCGCGGATGCCGTCCTGCTCGTCGATGATGTACTCCTGCGGGAGGACGTGGAGGATCTCGCGGTCCTGCGGAATGTTGATGGCGCGGGCGGCATCGAGGACGCGCTCGAGATCGCCCTGCTTCACTTCCTTGTCCTTCACCGCCACCACGCCCTGCGAGTTGAAGCCGCGGATGTGACCGCCGGCGATGCCCGCATAGACGGCGCTGATCTCGGCCCCGGCCATCAGCTCCGCTTCCTCCACCGCCTTGTGGATGGAGGAGACCGTCGCCTCGATGTTGATCACCACGCCTTTGCGCAGCCCGCGGGAGGGGTGCGTGCCGATGCCGATCACGTCGATCCCGCCGGGATTGACCTCGCCGACGATGCAGCAGATCTTGGTGGTCCCGATGTCGAGCCCGACGACGATTTCGCCCTTCTTCTGCGCCATGGTCGGCTACCTCTTGTCGGCCAGGGTGGCGGCCGCCTGATCGGGACGCGCCGGGTTGTCGAGATCGATCCGCTCGGCCCGCTCCCCGCGGCGGGCCAGCGCCGCGCGCATCTGCGCGAGCCGCTGCAGCTTCAACGAGACGTCGCCCGCGCCGAGGCGGACCTCCTGCACGGCGCCGCCGTCGTGCGCGAAGACGGTGAAACCACCGCCGTCCTCCAGGCGGATCTCCGAGACTGTCCCGAGCGAGAGTCCCGAGGCCTGCCAGGTATCGAGCAGGTGGAGCGCGGCGAAGAGGCGGAGCTGCAGGTCGGGCTTTCGGTCGACCCACGCCTGCCGCGAGATGCCGGTGAGGATGGGAAGGTCGAGCCCGTCGTCCGCCACGGCCCGCTTGAAGAGGCGACCTTCGTCGTCGAGGACGTACAGCCCTCCGAGCTCGACCAGCGCCGCGGGCCGGTGCTCGGCGATGCTCGCCACCACCTCGCCTGGAAGCCTCCGCTCGAGCCGCGCGGAGGCGACCCAGGGGTCCGCCTGGATCGCGCGCGCCGCGCGTGAAAGGTCGGCAAGGAGCAGGTTCTCGCCAATCCGCAGGCCACTGCGGTGGAACAGGTCCGGCTCGCGCGCGTGCACGAGCCCGCTGAAGTGGACGGTGCGCAGCGCGAACGCGTCCGATGCCGTGGCCCATTGCCAGACCTGCCATCCGACGAAGCTCAGTGCGCCGCTGACGGCCGCCGCGGCGACGGTACGCAACAGCGCGCCGAACATCGATCGCCAGGCGGCGCGATCGAGCTCGGCTGCGGCCCGCCGCACCTGGGCCATCTGCAAGGCCTTGAAGGTCATGGTCGCGCCCCCTGCCGGGACTTCGCAGAATCGGGACCCGCCGGCTGGAGATGGTGAGGTTCCAGCTCCCCCGGGAGCGGCGGGTCGAAGTCGCCGACGAGCCGCACCTCGGGCTTCAGCTCCACGCCGGCCTTCGCCAGCACGGTAGCGCGCGCCAGCGCGATCAACTCTACGACGTTGGCCGCCGTCGCGCGTCCGAGATTGACGATGAAGTTCGCGTGCCGGTCGCTGATCTGCGCCCCGCCGCGCGTAGTCCCCTTCAGCCCGGCCTGCTCGATCAGGCGGCCCGCGAAATCCCCCTTGGGGTTGACGAACACGGAGCCCGAATTGGGCAGGCCGAGCGGCTGGGTGGCGCGGCGCCGATCGACATCGGCTTTCGCCACCTGCTGCTGTTCGGCCAGCTCCGCATCCGAGCCGCGCCGCACCTTGCACCGCGCACGCGTCACGATGCAGCCGCGCGGCAGCTCGCAATGTCGGTAGCCCAGATGCAGATCCGCCGCGTCGATCCAGCGCAGCCCTTCCGCCGCCGCCACCTCGACGGCGAGGAGATGGTCGGCCATGCATCCCAAAGGCGTCCCGGCGTTCATCGCCACGAGCCCGCCGACCGTACCGGGAATCCCTGCAGCCCAGGCGACGCCGATACCGTGGTGCTCCCGGGCAAGCGACAGGAAGCGCGCGATCGCCGCTCCTGCCCCGAGCGTGAACACGACCGAGTCGCCTCGGCTGTCCACCTCTTCCGGCGCCAGATCCTGCCCCAGCCGGATCACGGTGCCGTTGACGCCCCGATCGCCGACGATCGTGTTCGCTCCACCTCCGAGCGAAAGCCAGGGCATCCCGGCGTTGGAGAGCACGGCGAGCACCTCGATCAGCGCCTTGGGGTCGTTGGGGCGCACCCAGAATTTCGCCGAGCCGCCGACGCGCACGCTGGTGCGCGGCGCCAGCGGCGCCATCTCGATCACCTCGCCGCGCGAAGCGCGGCGCAGATCGGCGAGAAGCGCCCTCATTTGAGCAGCTCCAGCAGCTCTTCGCCGACGTGGGTGATGTCGCCGGCCCCGAGGGTGATCACGAGGTCGCCTTGGCGGACTCTCTCGCGCAGCGTACGCGCGAGCTCGGCGCGCTCCGCGAAGGAGACGTCGCGGTGGCCGCAGGCCTTCACCGCCTCGTGCAGCCGCGCTCCGGTGATTCCGGCGATCGGGTCCTCGCCCGCGGCGTAGACCTCCGTCAGCAAGAGAGAATCGGCGTCATTGAAGGCGGTGGCGAACTCGCCGAGCAGGTCGCGCGTCCGGGTGTAACGGTGCGGCTGGAAGGCGCAGACGATGCGCCGCTGGGGGAAGCTTGCTCGCGCGCCGGCGAGCGTCGCCCGGATCTCCGCGGGGTGATGCCCGTAATCGTCCACCACGGTGATCCCGTTCACCTCGCCGCGCACGGTAAAACGCCGCTGGACGCCGGCGAACTCTCCCAGCGCCTCCGCCGTCACCTTGAAGGGGATGCCCAGCTCGTGCGCCACCGCGCAGCAGGCCAGTGCGTTGAGGACGTTGTGCGCTCCCACCATCCGCAGCGTCACTTCGCCGAGCTGCTTGCCGCGGTAGGAGACGAGGAACCGGGACTGGAACGGACCGTGCCGGATGTCGTCGGCCCGCCACTCCGCTTGCGGAGAGACGCCGTAGGTGGTGTGCCGCTTGCCGATGCGTGGGATCAGGTGCTGCACCACCGGGTGATCGGAGCAGAGAACCGCCAGCCCGTAGAAGGGAACCCGGTCGGCGAAGTCGACGAACGCCTGCTGCAAGGCCTCGACGGTGCCGTAGTAGTCGAGGTGCTCCGGATCGACGTTGGTGATCACGGCGATCGCCGGGGAGAGACGGAGGAAGGATCCGTCGCTCTCGTCGGCCTCCACCACCATCAGCTGACCCTTGCCGAGCTTCGCGTTCGAGCCGAGCGCGTTCAGCTTGCCGCCGACCACGGCAGTGGGATCGAGCTTCGCGTGCGCCAGCACGGTCGCGATCAGCGAGGTGGTGGTGGTCTTGCCGTGGGAGCCGGCGATGGCGACGCCTTCCTTGAGCCGCATCAGCTCCGCCAGCATCTCGGCGCGGGGAATGACCGGAATTCCCCGGTCCCGGGCCGCGATCACCTCGGGATTGCCCTTCCGCACCGCGCTGGAAGTCACCACCACGTCGACGTCGGCGGCCACGTTCTCCGCCGAGTGACCCGTGGCGATGCTCCCGCCCAGCGAGGCGAGGCGCTTGGTGATGTCGCTTTCCTTGAGATCCGATCCGCTCACCCGGTACCCGAGGTTCAGCAGGAGCTCGGCGATCCCACTCATGCCGATCCCCCCGATCCCGACGAAGTGGACCTTGACCTTCTTGTTGCGGAACACGGCTGGGTCCCTCTCCTCACTACGGCGAATGTACTCGATTCGATCTACGATAATCAATAGCTGAGCTTGGGTGGATTCTACTTGCGCGCCGGCGGCAAGTGCCTCCCTTCCCGGACCAACCGGTCCCTGCAAAGCGAGACGCAGACGTCGGCGATCTCCCGCGCCGCCTCCGGGCGACCCAGCACTCCGCTGGCCCGCGACATCCGGCCGAGCCGGCCGCGGTCGACTTCCAGCGACCGCAGCTCGTCCGCAAGCTTCTCTGCCGTCAGTTCCTTTTCGGCCATCAGCAGCGCCGCTCCGGCGTCGACGAGGCTGCGGGCGTTGACGGTCTGGTGGTCGTCGGCGGCGAAGGGAAACGGCACCAGGATCGCCGGCTTCTTGCACACCGTCAGCTCGGCGATGGTGGTGGCCCCGGCCCGGCAGACGAGGAGATCGGCGCCGGCGTACGCGCGCGCCATGTCGTCGATGAAAGCAACGGCCTCGGCTACGAGGCCACTGGAGCGCAGCTTCTCGTATCGGGCGGCGATCTCCGGCTGGTCCTTGATCCCGGTCTGGTGGAGGATCTGGATCTTGCGGCCGACCTGCGGGGCGAGGATCTCCAGCGCTTCCGCGACCCTCAGATTGAGTGCGTGCGCGCCCTGCGACCCGCCGGTGACCAGGATGCTCAGCCGGTCGGTGGCCGCCTTCGTGTGCAGGTAGTTGTCGAGGAACGCGCGCCGGATGGGGTTTCCCAACAAGTGCGTCTTGCGCGGGGGGAACGCCGCCTCCGCTTGCGGGAAGGCGATGAACACGGCGTCCACGAACCAGCCCAGCGTCCGATTCGTGAACCCCGGGAGCGCGTTCTGCTCCTGGATGGCGGTCGGCTTGCGCAAGAACCAGGCGGCGAGCAGCACCGGGCCGCTGGAGAACCCGCCCACGCCGATCACCACGTCGGGATCGAACTTCCGCAGAATCCTGACCGACTGCCAGAGCGCCCGCGGCAACCGGACCATTCCTTTGACGAACCCGGCGATGCCCATCCGCTTGAGCGGGCCCACGTCGATGATCTCCAGCGGATAGCCCGCCTTGGGCACTTCGCGAGCCTCGATGCCCCGGGCGGACCCGACGAACAGGACGTCGTTGCGAGGATGGCGCGTCTTCACTTCTTCGCCCAGCGCAAGGCCGGGAAAGAGATGGCCGCCCGTTCCGCCGCCGGCGACCAGGAGCCTCATCGGAGCGCTCCCGCGCCGCGGCGGAGGAACCCGCCGGGCCCACCGCTGACGGAGAGGAGGATCCCGGCCGCAGTGCAGGAGGCGATGACCGAGGACATGCCGTAGGAGAGGAACGGCAGCGCCATTCCCTTGGTGGGGAGGAGCGCCAGAGCCATGCCGGCGTTGACCAGGGCCTCGACGCCGAGCAGCAGCGTCAGTCCGAACGCCAGCCAGCAGCCGAAGGCATCCGACGAGGCGTACGCGGCGCGGATCCCTCGCCAGAAGACGAAGGCGAAGAGCAGCACCACCGTCGCGACGCCGGCGAAGCCGAGCTCCTCGCCCACGATGCTGAGGATGAAATCGGTGTGCGCGGCGGGAAGGAAGAACAGCTTCTGATGGCTCTCCCCCAGACCGACGCCGAACGAGCCGCCGGCTCCGAAGCCGAGCAGCGACTCCACCGTCTGATAGCCGTGTCCGCGGGGGTCCTTCCAGGGGTCGAGGAAGGTCAGGATGCGCTGGATGCGATACGGCGACTTCCAGACGAGAAGACCGGCGACGGGCGCGGCGGCGCCGATAACGGCGAACAGGTGAGTGACCCTCGTGCCGGCGACGAACAGCAGCGCGAAGGTGACCACGAAGAGGACGACGGTGGTCCCGAAGTCGGGCTCCAGCATCAAGAGGCCGCCGAAGACGGCGAGCATCACCAGGTGGGGCAAGAAGCCCACGGAGAAGAGCCGCATCCGCTCCTGCTTCTTCGCCAGCGAGCGCGCGAGCCAGAGCACGAGCGAGATCTTCGCCAGCTCGCTGGGCTGGAAGGTCATCGACCCGAGCCGCAACCAGCGCGTCGCGCCCCCGGCGGAATGACCGAGCCCCGGCAGGTGGACGCAGACGAGCAGCGCCAGCGACACGAGCACCAGCGGAACCGCGAGCGCCTCCAGCCGTCGGTACCCGACCTTCATCGTCAGGAGCAACGCGGCAAGCCCGATCAGCGCACCCGCCGCCTGGCGCTTGAGGAACCAGAGGGCGTCGCCGAGCCTGGCCCCGGCATACACCGCGCTCGCGCTGTAGACCATCACCACGCCGAACATGACGAGGAGCAGCACGGCGCCGAGGAGCGCCGGGTCGTAGCGCAGGACGGGCCGGAACTGCTCGGCCCTCTTCTGCGCCACGCGGGCTCCGGCGACGGCGGAGAGCGTCATGAAAGCCCTCGCACCAGCGCCTTGAACTGGTCGCCCCTGTCCTCGAAGTTGCGGAACTGATCGTAGGAGGCGCAGGCCGGCGAGAGCAGCACCACGTCACCGCCCCGGGCACGCTTGCGCGCCCGGAACACAGCGGTTGCGAGCGCACCACAGGGCTCGATCTCCGCCACCCCTGACAGCTCGGAGGCGATCGCCGGAGCGTCTTCGCCGATCGTGAAGATCGTCTTCACGCGCCCTCGCATCAGCTCCCGCAACGGCGCGTAGGGAGCGCCCTTCCCGCGTCCGCCCATGATGATGTGGACGTTGCCGGGAAACGCGGTCAGCGACTTCTCCACGCTGTCCACGTTGGTGGCCTTGGAGTCGTTGATCCACTCGACTCCTTCGAGGACGCGGACGGGCTCCAGACGATGGGGCAGGCCGGGATAGCTGTCGAGACCCTTCTGCAGAGCATCGAGCGCCACGCCGAGGTGGCGCGCCAGCAGGCAGGCGGCGTAGGCGTTCTCGCGGTTGTGTGCTCCGCGCAAGGTCGGCGCGCGGAGCGGGAGCTCGGTGCCCTCGATGCGCAAGGGGTTGTGCGCATCGAAGAGCTGCCGCCGCACACCGCGGTTCGTCCTCATCGCGCGCACGCGGGGGTCGGCTTCGTTGATCACCGCGGTATCACCCGGGCCCTGGTTCTCGAAGATCCGCTCTTTCGCTTTCGCGTATTCGTCCAGCGACGGATAGCGGTCGAGGTGGTCCGGGGTGATGTTGAGGACGGTCGCCGCCGCGCAGCGGAGCGAAACGATCGACTCGAGCTGGTAGCTGGACAGCTCGCAGACCGTCGCGTCCAGCGTCCCTTTCCAGAGAACGCGATTGCTGAGCGCGTCGCCCAGGTTTCCGCCGGTGAAGACCTGCAACCCCGCCGTCGCCAGCAGATGCCCGCACAGCGCCGTGGTGGTGCTCTTCCCGTTGGTGCCCGTGACGCCGAAGATCGGCTCCTCGATGAACCGGGAGGCGAGCTCGACTTCTCCGATCACCTCGACGCCGCGCGACCTCGCCTCGGCGAAGATCGGCAGGGCCAGCGGGACGCCCGGGCTCACCACCACCAGATCGATCCCGCGCAGCGACTCGGGAACCACGCGGCGCAGCTCCCCCTCGAACGGCAGGTCCTTGTCGTCGGCTCCCACCACCTGCGCGCCGCGCGAGCGAAGCAGGTGCGCGGCGGCATCGCCGCTCTTTCCCAGGCCCACCACGAGGGCATTTCGTCGCGAGAGCTTCATCTCAGCTTCAGCGAGGCGAGCGCGGTCAGCGCGAGGATGATGGACACGATCCAGAAGCGGACGATGATCTTCGGCTCCGCCCACCCCTGCAGCTCGAAGTGGTGGTGGATGGGCGCCATGCGGAAGATGCGGCGCCCGGTGCGCTTGAACCAGAATACCTGCACCATCACCGAGACGATCTCGGCGAAGAAGACGCCGTGGATGATCGCGCTGTCCACCTCGTTCTTCGTCAGCACCGCGAGCACGCCGAGACCGCCGCCGAGGGCGAGCGATCCGACGTCGCCCATGAAGACGCTCGCGGGATAGGTGTTGAACCAGAGGAAGCTGATCCCCGCCCCGGCCATCGCGGCACAGAAGACCGCCAGTTCCGCCGACCCCGGGATGTGCGGGATCAGCAGGTAATCGGCGATGTTCAGGCCGCGGATGGTGGCTCCCGCCAGATAGGCGAGCAGCATGAAGGTGATCGCGCTGACGATGGTCGGCCCGATGGCCAGCCCGTCGAGGCCGTCGGTGAGGTTCACCGCGTTGGACGTCCCGACGATCACGATGAACGCGAGCGGAAGATAGATCCACCAGGGCAGCACCGGATTGAAGGCCTTCACCTTGACGAAGGGAATGGCCAGCCGGGTGTCGAGCCGGAGCGCGCCGGTCTTCCAGTCGACGAAGAAGACCACCACCACCACCACGAAGATCGCCGTCTGCCAGAGCAGCTTCTTGCGGCCGGCGAGCCCCTTGGAGTTGCGCTTGCTGAACTTCAACCAGTCGTCGGCGAAGCCGATGGCCCCGAACCCGAGCGTGATGATCAGCGCAGCCCACACCATGCGGCTGGTCAGGTCGGCGAACAGCAGCGTCCCGACCAGCATCGCCCAGAGGATCAGGCCTCCGCCCATCGAGGGCGTTCCGACCTTCTTCTGGTGCGCTTCCGGCGTGTCCTCGCGGACGTTGCTCGCGCCTTGCTGCAACCTGCGCAGCGCCTCGATGTAGCTGGGACCGAGGAAGAGGCCGATCATCAGCGATACCAGCCCGGCCATCAGCATGCGGAAGCTCGGGTAGCGCAGCACGTTGAAGAGCGGGAAGCGATCCGAGTACTGGAAGAGGAGGTTGTAGAGCATCAGGCCCCTCCCGCCCCGGCGAGCGCGTCGCTGATGCGCTCCATCTTCATTCCGCGCGATCCCTTCACCAGCACGACGTCCTCGGGACGGACGCGGTCCTGCACCAGCTTCACCGCCTCGGCAGGGTCGTCGGTGGACTCGATCGACTCGGCGGCGAGCCCCGCTTCCTCCGCGCCCTCGCCCAGCGCCTTGGCGCGGTTCCCGAAGCAGACCAGGAGCGAAAGGCCCGCGCCGGCCGCGAAGCGGCCGACGTCGCGGTGAAGATCCAGCTCGGTGTGGCCGAGCTCCAGCATGTCGCCGAGCACGGCGATGGCCCGGCCCTTGCCGCGGACCAGGTGGGTGAGCGTCAGCAGCGCCGCCTTGGTGCTGCTCGGATTGGCGTTGTAGCAGTCGTCGATCAGGAGCGCGCCGTTCGGCAACTGCACGGGCCGCATCCGCCGTCCCGGCGTGGTGGCGTTTGCGAGCCCGCGCAGGATGAGGTCTGCGGGTAGCCCGATGGCAACGCCGACTGCTGCCGCCGCGGCGGCGTTGTAGCCGTTGTGCGTTCCAATCAGCTTCAGCTCCGCCATCCGGCGGGTGCCGCCGAACTCCATTTCGACGCGCAGGCCGGGGCCGCCGTGGTGAGCGGAGATCAGGCGGACGTCGCTGCCAAAGGCTGCCCCGAAGGTCACCAGCCGCCGCCGCGACAGCCGGGCCTGCGCCAGCACGCGCGCATCGTCGGCGTTCGCCACCGCCGCGGCCCCGTCGCGCAGGGCATGGAACAGCTCGCCCTTGGCGTGCGCCACGCCCTCGAGAGAACCGCAGCCTTCCAGATGCACCGGTCCGACGTTCGTGACCAGGCCCACGTCGGGGTCCACCCACTCTGCAAGCCGCGCGATCTCGCCGAGATGGTTCATCCCGCACTCGATGGCGGCGTAGCGGTGCTCCTCGCTGAGCCGCAACAGCGTGAGGGGCACGCCGACTTCGTTGTTCAGGTTGCCCTCCGTCTTGAGCGTCGGGCCGGCGGCGGTGAGAACTTCCGCCACCAGCTCCTTGGTGCTCGTCTTTCCCGTCGAGCCCGTGATGCAAACCACTCGCAGATTCGTCAGGCGGCGGCGCCATGCGGCGGCGAGGCCGCCGAGCGCGCGCCCGGTGTCGGGAGCCGTCAACACCGCGGCCGACCCTGCCTGCCGTCTCGCCTTCTCCAGCGCGTCCGCCGGAACCAGGACGCCGGCAGCGCCGCCTTGCACCGCCTGCGCGACGAAGTCGCTGCCGTCGAAGTTCTCTCCGCGCAGCGCGACGAAGAGCGCCCGCGGCACCGGCTTTCGCGAATCAGTGAACGCGCCCTCGAACGGACCGCCGGGGACGGCGATGCGCGCGCCGGCTGCCCAGGCGGCCTGTTCCGCCGTGAATCGCGCTCCGCTCACCGCGAGATCTCCTCCAGCGCGCGGCGCGCCTCGATTCGGTCGTCGAAGGGACGCTTCTCCTTGCCGACGATCTGGTAGTCCTCGTGCCCCTTGCCCGCGATCAGGACGGCGTCGCCGGGCCGCGCACACCGCAGCGCGAGCGCGATCGCCTCACGCCGGTCGGGCACGACGCAGTAGCCGGCGAGGCCCATCCGCGCATGGCGCGGATCGAGCCGGGTCTTGCCGCTCCTCACCAGGCCGGGCTCGATCTCGGCGAGGATCGCCAACGGGTCCTCGGTGCGTGGGTTGTCGCTGGTCGCGACCACCAGGTCCGCGCGCGTGCCCGCCACCTCTCCCATCAGCGGCCGCTTGCCCCGATCGCGATCGCCACCGCAGCCGAAGACGCAGACGATCCGCGGCGCCGCCGCCTTCGCAAGGGCATCGAGCACACGTCCCAGCGCGTCGTCGGTGTGCGCGTAATCGACCAGGATGACGCGTCCAGCAGGATCGGGAACGCGCTCCAGCCTCCCCGGCGCTCCCTGGCATTCCTGGACGACCCGGACGATCTCCCGGAGCGGAACGCCGCTGCCGGCGAGGACGCCGATGGCCGCGAGCAGGTTCTCCGCGTTGTGCGCGCCGATCAGCGGGCTCTGCACCTCGACGAGGCCGACGTCGAGGGGCGCCGCCGTCCGCAGGCGGAAGCGGAGCCCGGACAGGTCGCCCTGGATCTGCTCGGCCGAGAGCGCCGCGCCCGCCGCGCCGCGAAGGGTGAACCCGAGCACCGGCTTCAGCTCCGCGGCCAAAGCGGCGACGCGGGCATCGTCGAAGTTGAGCACCGCCGGCGCGCCGCGAGGAAGCACCTCGCGGAACAGCTTCGCCTTCGCCCCGAAGTAGGCGTCGAGCGACCCGTGATAGTCGAGATGATCGCGCGTCAGGTTGGTGAACGCGGCGGCGGCGAAAGCGCAGCCTGCGACGCGCTCCTGGCTCAGGGCGTGACTCGACACCTCCATGGCCACGACCTGCGCCCCGGCATCGAGCATGCGGCGGAGGAGCTGCTGCAGCTCGTGCGATTCCGGCGTCGTGTGCGTCGCCGTCGTCCGGCCGCCGGGCCAGTGGGCCTCGACGGTGCCGATGAGCCCCGTGCCCAGTCCGCGGGCGGCGGAGATCTGCTCGATCAGGTAAGCGGTGGTGGTCTTGCCGTTGGTTCCGGTGATGCCGAAGAGGGAGAGCCGGCGCGAGGGCTCGCCGTGAAAGCGCGAGGCTGCGAGGGAAAACGCGCGCCGCGGGTCAGAGGCGACCACCACCGGCGCCGACACGTGAAGTCGCCGCGACGCCAGCACCGCGACCGCCCCACGCCCGATCGCCTGCGCAGCGAAATCCGCCCCGTCGGCGTTCACGCCGGGAAGCGCAGCGAATAGCGATCCGGGGCCTGCCCTGCGCGAGTCCACCGCGAGCGCGCGCACGTCCACGTCCGCCGCCTCCGGCGGCACTTCGGCGCCCACGCCTGCGAACAGTTCCCGCAACAACAAGATCCCTCCAACTCTCCGCGTCGTCGATCCCTCTCGAATACTTCGGCTATCCCGGCGGCGCCAGAGTGACCTTCACTCTTGCCCCCCGCTTGACAATGGCTCCCGCGCGCGGCGACTGCGCCACGGCCCTTCCGCTGCCGCGCAGCTCCGGCTCGAGCGCCGCCTGGGCCAACCTGCGCGTCGCCGTCCGGGCTCCCATCCCGGAGACGTCCGGAACCATGGCCTGCCCGGGCCGCAGCGGCATCCGGGCTGCCTCCTCGGGCGCTGGTTCCGGATCGGCGCTTCCCGCGAGAGAGGAGACGAGAACGGGCGCATCCACCCTGGCATCGTCGGGCATCACGTCGAGCTGTCGTAGCGCCTCATGTGCGATGGCCGCCCACGCCGGAGCCGCCACGGTGCCGCCGGTGACGTCGGCACCCTTTCCTTCCGGCTCGTCGATGGCGACGAGGATGGCGACCCGGGGCTCGTCCGCGGGCGCGAACCCGAGGAAGCTGGAGAGCCGCTTCTCCCCGTACCCGCCGGCGACGGGATCGACCTTCTGCGCCGTCCCGGTCTTGCCCGCCGCGCGGTGACCTACGAGCGCAGCGCGGGTCCCCGTGCCCTTCTCCACGACTTCCTCCAGCATGGCGGTGACCTCGCGCGCGCTCTCCTCCTTCAGGACGCGGCGGACTTCTTCCCGCCCGCGGGAGAGCAGGACGGTTCCGTCGGCTCCCACCACCTTCTGCACGAGATAGGGCCGCAGCAGCACGCCGCCGTTGGCGATGGCCGCCATCGCGGCGACGGTCTGGATCGCCGTTGCGCTCATCCCCTGTCCAAACGACGTGGTCCACAGAGCGATCTGCGGCATCCGCTTCGGATCGGCCAGCGCGCCGCGCGCCTCGCCGGGAAGCCCGACCCCGGTCTTCTCGCCGAAGCCGAACGCGCGCAGACCGTCGATCAGCTTCTGCTTCCCTAGACGCTCGCCGATCTTCGCCGCGCAGATGTTCGACGACTCCCGCAGCACGGTCGCGGGAGTGGCCCAGTCGACCGGATGCGTGTCGTGGATCTTCTTCCCGGCGCGCGCCCAGGCGCCGTGCTCGCAGTAGAGGATCTCGTCGGAGCGCAGCGCTCCCTCGTCGATGGCGCGGGCGACCACGAAGCTCTTGATCGTCGACCCCGGCTCGAGCTGGTCCTGGATCGCGCGGTCGCGCCAGATCAATGGATCGCGGCCGGGCTTGTTGGCGTCGAACGCCGGGTTGCCCGCCAGCGCCAGCACCGCCCCGCTATTCACGTCCATGGCGATGGCCCAGCCCCCGACGGCACCGCTCGTCTTGACCGCCTTCGCCAGCTCCTTCTCGGCCGCGAGCTGGATGGCGGTATCCAGCGTCAGCGTCACCGTCGCGCCGGTCAGGTCCGCCGGGTCGGGAGCGCCGTGCTCCAGCACCATCGTTCCCCGGGCGTCGCGCGTGGCCTGCACCTGCACCGCCGTGCCCTTGAGGAAGGTCTCCAGCTCGCGCTCCAGGCCTTCCTGCCCGCTCTCGTCGCCGACGAACCCGAGGACGTGGCCGGCGAGCTCGCGCTGCGGGTAGAAGCGTTTCGGTTCCTTCACCAGCTCGATGCCGTCCAGCGCCAGCCCGCGCACGCGCCGCGCCGAGGCTTCGTCGATCCGGCGCTTGATCCAGACGAACCGGCGGTCGGACTGCGCCAGCTTCTCCGCGATCTTGCGCCGGTCGAGCCGCAGCGCGCCCGCGAGCTGGGCGGCGACCGCTTCGCGCGCGCGCGGGGTCTCGAAGGCCGATGGATCGGCGAACACGGAATCGACGTCGCGCGTCACCGCCAGCGGCTCGCCGCGGCGGTCGACGATCATCCCGCGCCGGGGCACCCACTCCAGCTCGCGGCGAGTCTGGTCGCGCTGCAAGCGCGACAGGCGCGACCGGTCGAGCAGCTGCACCTTGGCGGCGCGAACGAGCACGATGCCGAAGAGAGCGAGCATGGCGGCGGCGAGCAGCACCGCGCGGAGGCGCATCCACTTGCCGTCGCGCTGCGTTGCGGACAGGCGCCTCATGGTGCGATCACCTCGATGCGGTCAGGACCGATGCGCGGACCGCGCCTCCGACCAGCACCACCACGCGGTCCACCGGCGGAGGCCCCATGTTCAGCCGGGTGCGCGCCAGCTCCTCGATGCGCTGCGGACTCTTCAGCTCCGCGGCGGCGATCTGCAGCCTCTCGTGCTCGCGCATCAAATCGCGGTACTCGGCGGACAGCCGCGACAACGCATAGCCGCGCTCGGTGACGCGCGTCCGCACCCAGGCGTGCAAGAGCATCGCGGCCGCCACCATCGCGCAGGCGAGCGTGCCGGCGGCGAAATTGCGCAGAGCGCGCCGCTCGATGTTGCGCCGGACGGCGCTCTTCGCCTGGCGCTTCACGAGAGTCTCTCCACCGCGCGCAACCGCGCGCTGCGCGCCCGGGGATTCCCGGAGAGCTCCGCGTCGCCTGCCCGCACCGGCTTCTTCGTCAGCACTTTCCATTGCGCGGTGCGCCCGCAGGCGCAGACCGGGAGCTGCGGCGGGCAGATGCATCCCGTGGCCAGACGGGCGAAGCCGTGCTTCACCATCCGATCTTCGAGGGAGTGGAACGAGATCGCCGCCGCGCGGCCGCCCCGCGCGACCACCCGGGGAAGCTGCGCGAGCCAGTCGCCGAGCGCGCCCAGCTCGTCGTTCACGGCGATGCGCAGTGCCTGGAAGGTGCGCGTCGCCGGATGGATGTCTCGCGGCCAGGCCTTGCGCGGAATCGCCGCCGCCACCACGTCAGCGAGCTGCCGCGTGTCCGCGATCCCGGACGCCTCCCACGCCTTCCGGATGGCGCGCGCGATCCGCCGCGCGAAGCGCTCTTCGCCGAGGGAGTCGAGGATGCGCGCCAGCGCCTTCTCGTCCCACTCGTCGAGGCGTTCCCGCAGCGGCCGGCCCCG
This sequence comes from Deltaproteobacteria bacterium, assembly GCA_005879535.1. Classification (NCBI taxonomy): domain Bacteria; kingdom Pseudomonadati; phylum Myxococcota; class Myxococcia; species Deltaproteobacteria bacterium. Next base: position 54,500 of record VBKI01000048.1, read on the forward strand.
GGTCGGGTCCATGCGCATGTCGAGCGGCCCGCCGGCGCGAAACGAGAATCCGCGGCCGGGATCGTCGAGCTGCGGAGAGGAAACCCCGAGATCCACCAGCGCGCCGTCGACCTCGGAGAAGCCGAGCTGATCGAGGACGGCGCGCGCGTCGCGGAAATTCCCGTGGGCGACGACGACGTCGCGGCCGGACAGCCGGGCCCGCGCCGCCGCCAGCGCAGCCGGGTCCTGGTCGATGGCCACCACCCGCGCCCCGGCGTCCAGCAGCGCCTGCGCATGCCCTCCTCCGCCCAGGGTCCCGTCGAAGATGACGCGACCGGGCCCGGCGGCGAGCAGCGCGGCCACCTCGCTTTGGAGCACGGTCTGGTGGACGAAACCGATCATTTGCGCATCGCCCTCACTCGGGCCACCGGCGCGGCTACCGCCGAGGTGGCTTCTTCAACGCTGCGGAAGAGCGCCAGCTCCGCGCCGCCCGCGGCCTTGAGGATGTTGCAGACGTAAGGGTTGCGCGCGGCGATCAGCAGATCGCCTCCGCGGGCGAGCAACTCGCGCCGGCGTGCGACGATCTCCGTGACGCCGGCGTAGTCGACGTGTGTGACCTCGCGCAGATCGAGCACGATCCTCCCCGCTTCCGCCGCTGCGCGGCCGACGGAGTAGTCGATCGCCCAGAACGCCTCCCGATCCACCTCGCCGCGCACCGCAACGGTCGCGACGCTGTCCTCCCAGCGCGCCGGCAAGCGGGGCCCCACCGGAGGCTTCAGCGCCAGCACCGCACCGTTTCGCGAAGACTTTTCCGCCATCGTCGATCTCTCCTTAGAGAAGCTCGCTCAGCCGCCTGGCCAGGTCCTGCGGTGTCTCCTGCGCCCGCGCCGCCTTCTGCACCTCGGCCCATCGCTGCGGGGTCCAGATCTCGATTCGCTCCACGGTGCCCGCCCAGGTGATTTCCTCGACCAGGCCCACGTGCTCGCGCAGACTGGGCGGGATGAGGATGCGGCCGAGCTTGTCCACCGGGCATTCCTGGGCGGGGGCGATGAATGCGCGGGAGAGCAGCCGGATGTCGCGGTCGAACATCGACTTCGCGGCCACCTTCTCCGCGAGGCGCTGCCAGGCCGAAGGCGCGAAGGCGACGAGGCAGGGATCGATCAGGTCCGGCGTGATGAAGAGCTTGTCCGCTCCTTGCGCCAACAGCAGCTCGCGAAATCGCGCGGGGAGGCTCGTGCGCCCCTTGGCGTCGATCGAGTGCTGGAAGACGCCGGAAAACATGCAGAGCGATCCCCTTCATGGGAGCAGCATTCCACTTCATGCCACTCCGATCCACCGGACGCAGACTCGGACAGGCGCGGCGGGCTGTCAAGCAACCTCCCCCTGAACAAAAAAGCAGCCAGATTGCTAGTGGATCGGCCGTCTCCTACACGCTGTGTCTAGCGTAGGCGACGCCGGATTCTGTAATGCAATGTGGGAGTCATCCCCGATGGTCCTCCATTCTCGAGGACGACTCGGGAAACTGGTTCAGCGTCGTGCAGCGGCCGCGGTAAAGGTCGATTTCGGGACCATGCAGTGGACGCCCTTGCGGACGTCCACGACCTGGCTGATGCGGCAGTCGGCGACGAGCGAGGCCAGCGAGTAGGCCTCGTAGCGGTCGAGGCCCTTGGTGGCGAGGAAGTCCACCGTCTCGTTCAGCGCGTTGAGGAACGCCTTCTGCAGATCCTCGTCGAAGCCCACCTGGATCCAGTGCGTCTTCGTCTCGATGCGCGGCCAGGTGAGCTTCATGTCCTTGCGCACGATCGGCTGCAGCCGGATCTCCTGGTACGAGCACTCCAGGGCGGTGAGGTTGACCTCGCCGTTCCCCTGCGCGCAGTGCGAGTCGCCGGTCCAGATCAGTCCCCCCTTGAGGAACACCGGAATGTAGATGGTGCTCCCTTCGGTGAGCTCGTTGATGTCCATGTTGGAGCCGTTCTTCCACGGGCGCAGGGTGCTCACCGGCGCCATCGGTTCCTTCGCCCCGCCCTTGCGCGGCGAGGGATCGTCCGGATCGATCCCGACGGCCAGCGTTCCGGGAAATGGCCGCAGAGGAATGTCGATGCCCGGCTTGAAGCGCACCGTCTTCGCCTTGGGATCGATGTCAAAGTACTTCACGTATCCTTCGGGGAAGTCCTTGGCCAGCGCGCCGATGGTGGGGAAATCCTTGCCGGGCAGGTTGAAGTTGAACCCGACCTTCTTGGGCACGATTTTCAGGATCCGGATCTCCAGCACGTCGCCGGGCTCCGCGCCCTCGACGTAGATCGGCCCGGTGATCGAGTGCGGCCCGCCGCCCGGGTTGGCCTTGCGCAGCTCGACGATCTTCTCCATCGAGACGCCCTTGGTGATCTGGTCCCGAGAGTGAAGCAGCGTTTCGATGGAGACCGTGTCGCCTGACGCGATGGTGAGCTTGGGCGGCTCCTTCGGATCCAGCCAGCCCCACTGCACCGACTCTGGCGTGGCCTTGAGGACGTGATGCTTGCCGGCGGCGACGGCGCCGGCGGCGGACAGCGCGACGACGGCGAAGAAGAACGAGCGCATGAAACCTCCCCCACGCCCGGATACGGGCATCGCGCACCTTAGCGCTCGGCGCTTTGCTCCTTCAAGACGGCCTCGACCACCGTGCGCGCGATGTGGTGGTACCCGGCGCGGGCGTCGTCGTAGATCCGGCTCGCAGCCGCCGGGTCGCGACGCGCCAGCTCCGTATAGATCGGCCTCAGGTAGCGCATCCTTCCGGTCTCCAGCAGGACGCGGCGCGCGCCGTCCACTCCCTCCGGCATTCCGGCGCGAAGCTGCAAGAGCACGAAAGTGTGCCGCAGCTCGAGACTCTTGCGGCGGGAGAGATCCCAGCGGGAATCCAGCTCGCGAAGCTTCGTCACGTCGGGTGCGGTCGCCTGCAGCACGACGAGGAGCTCGGTCGGGTTGCGCGGCTCGGCTCCGCCGCTGCGCAGCGCTTCGAGGCGCGCGGATCGCGCCTGTGGCGCATCGCCGGGCAGCCCAGGTCGATCGATGAACTCCAGCGCGCCGGCGCGCGCGGCGAGACCGGGAAGCTGCGTCTCGAGGAACTGGAGGAAGTCGTCGGTGGTAATGCTCTGGAAGCGGAACTTTCCGAGGTACGCCCGCAAGAAGCGGTCCCACGCCGGCCGCCCGGCGACCTCCTCCAGCTTGCGCAGAAGCAGGTAGCCCTTTTCGTACGGAACACTGGAGTACGCCTCGTCCGGATCGACACCTTCCAGATCCGTGCGTAGCCGCGTCAGCTCCGGCCGCGCCGCGAATCGGTCGAGGGCCGTCTGCAGATCGTGGCGTCCGCTCGCCGCGTGGAGCTCCGCCACGTCGCGCCCGTAGAGCGCTTCCAGGATCCGCCGCTCCGCGTAGACGGTGAAGCCTTCGTTGAGCCAGAAGTCGTTCGCGCTCGCGTTGGTGACGAGATTGCCCGTCCAGGCATGGGCGAGCTCGTGGGCGATGACGCTCACGAGCGATCGATCGCCGGCGAGGACGGAGGGGGTCACGAACGTCAACCGCGGGTTCTCCATTCCGCCGTAGGGAAAGCTCGGCGGCATCACCAGCACGTCGTAGCGATCCCATTCGTACGGACCGAAGAGCTCTTCGCCGGCCCGGAGCATGCTCTCCGCCTCGGCGAATTCGTATGCCGCGGCATCCGCCAGCGGGCGCTCCGCCCAGACGGCGCAGCGCGGGGACAGCTCGCGCGGCGTCAGATCGCCCACCGCGAATGCGAGCAGGTACGGCGGGATCGGCTGTGGCATCTCGAAGACGTCCACCGCCTCCGTGTCTGACGAAGGTTCGCGCCCTTTCGAGGCCGCCGCCATCAGCGTCCGCAACTGCGACGGCACCGTGAACCGCGCGGAACCGACGGTGATCCGGATTCGCGGCGTGTCCTGCAGCGGCGCCAGCGAACGCGCGTGGATCGGCTGGCATTGGGAAAAGAGGAAGGACTGGCCGCCCGCGGTCTGCGCGGGCTCGAGCCATTGCAGCGCGCTGGCTGCGGGCGAGGTGCCGTACCGGATGCGCAGTCCGGCGGCGCCAGTCGGGAGCGTCACGCGCAGGCGCGATCCGAGGACCGGTTGCGCCGGCGCCAGCTCGTACGCAAGCGACGCGCCGGCGAGAGACGTCACCGCGTCGATGCGCAGGTCGCGGGTATCGAGATCGACCTTTCCGCCACCCGAGGCATGGAAATGGAGCGCGATCTCTCCTTCCAAGGTGCGCCTCGAGAAGTCGACGCGGAGCGCGAGATCTATGCTCCGGGTCCGAGGCTGGCCGACGTCGGCGTAGCTGTGCGGATCGAGGCGCATGCCGCGGGAGACTTAGCATGCGCCTCGAGGCGCCAAAATGCCGCCGCGATTACTTCGGCATCGAGCCCGCGTCGGTGGTCGACGTGCTGCTCTTCTTCTTCTTCGCCTTCTTCTTGCTCTTCTTGCTGGTGCCGGACATGCCGGCATCCGCGCCGCCGCTCGCGCTGGCATTCGGGCCCATCCCGGCGTCGGTGCTGCCGCCGGTGGTGCTGGTGCCCGCCTGGGCAAACGCGCCCGCCGTGGCGAGCGCCGCGCTGGCCAGGACCGCCAGGCTGGTCTTCCACATCTTCATTTGTCTACCTCCGCAGTGCCGCGGCGAGATAGCCGCGCCGACGCGTTAACACTGCGGACCCGAACGCGCAATTCCGTAGGTGCTCGTGGCTGTCGGTTTGCGGGCTGCTGGGCGGGCGCCGGTCAGGCGCGCCGGCGGGCGTCGGCGAGCCAGTGGATCAGGCGGATCACTTCACCCGTGTCCGCGACTTGCCAGCGCGCGTTGGTCCCGGTGCGCGGGGGAGGACCGACGTGTACGGTGATCGAGCTGCGCCGATTGAGAACTGCGAACGCCTCTTCGTCGGCCTCGCCGGCGCCGACGTAGACCGGAAGCGCGCCGCGCATGCCGGCGAGCAGACCGAGGACGGCGCGCCACATCGAGGCTCCTTCCGGGACCGCTTCGATCGAATCGTCGGCGTGATGCAGGAAGAGACCCTCCGCCGAGACGAGCTTGCCGAACTCCTCGGTGGCAGCGACGCGAACCTGCGGTTCCGCATGCCTGACGTGGAGCGCGAGACACCAGATCCGATCCTCGACGACAACGCCCGCCGTCTGCAGCGCGGGCACGCGCGAACAGGCGCGCCGCAGCTTCTGCACGGCCGTCTCGGCGCGCTCGAGATCCGGTTCGGTCACCATTCGCAGGCCACAAGCCTGCACGTCGGTGCCGTGGACGCCGACGTAGGCAAGGCGATGCAGCCGCAGCCGGCGCTGGAGCGTCTCCACCTTGCGCGCGGAGAGCACCGCGCCGCGCGTGTTGGTCGCCGCGCAGAGCCGGATCAGCGCCGCGCGCGCGGCTGGACTCGTCCTCAGGTGCCCGTGCGAGGCTCGTTGCGACAGCGCCGTATCGAAGGAGAAGAACCCGTAGAGCGCGTCGGCTTCGGCTACCCGCTCACGCAGATTGTCCGCTTCCGACCAGAGTAGCCGGACCGCTCCAGTTCGTCCCAGCTCCGAGTTCCGCACACCGCCCCCCTCGCCCGAATCAGCCCCGGCGCGAAAACTGTGCATGGGTAGGTGGAGATGGGAGCCTTCGCGCGCTTTCGCGCGACGGAGCATGCACGAAACCGCACAGCCTCAATACGTGAGCGGGTAAGCGCCTGCTTCCAGCACGGCCGGAACGATAGCTTCTCGCGCCTCGGCGGTGTTGACGGGCGTGTAGCGGTGCAAACGCGCGAGCTGCGCGAGCTCCGCGTCCACATCGTGTGCGGGCACCACGGCGCAGATGGCAATGCGGGTCCGATCGAAGGCCCGCTCGCGGCTCTCCATGCAGAAGAAGCGACAGAGCGCATCGCGCAGGTCGCTGCGATCCTCGGTGGCGAGAGTGCGCCCGAGAATCGAGTCCATCGCGTACACCTCGATGGCGCAGTCGGCGAGGGCGGCGAGCACTTCCTGGCGTTGCTCGAGCGCGGGACCGAGCGACGCGGCCCACTTCGCCGCGAAGAGAAACTGGCGCTTCGCCATCTCCGCGCCGCGGCGCTCGGCCGCGAGCCGGCCCACCGGCGCGGGGAAATGGCGCGGGTCGGACAGATCCTCGGTCAAGCGCATCACCGCTTCCATCAGCGGCATCTCGCCCTTCATCGCCCGCTTGAAGATCATCCCCGGGATCAGCAGCCGGTTGATCTCGTTCGTGCCTTCGAAGATGCGGTTGACGCGGTTGTCCCGATAGGCACGCTCGATGGGGTAGTCGGTGACGAATCCGTTGCCGCCGTGGACCTGCAGCATGTCGTCGATGATCTCGAACATCCATTCCGACCCGGCCACCTTCATGATGCTCGCCTCGATGGCGTACTCCTCGATGGCGGCCATCACTTCCTTCGGCTCGGTGCGGCCCCCGATCGCTTCGTCGATGGCGCCGGCGGCTCGATACGTCATGCTCTCGTTCGCGTAGATCCGCGCGGCCGCGCGGGCGATCTTCTCGCGGATCAACCCGAACTCGGAAATGGTCCTTCCGAACTGCTTTCGCTGCGACGCGTACTCGACGCCCGAGCGCAGCGCCCACTTCATGCCGCCCACGGCGAAGGCGGCCAGCTTCAGCCGGCCGACGTTGAGGATGTTGAAGGCGATCTTGTGCCCCTTGCCGATCTCCCCGAGGACGTTTTCCACCGGCACCTTCGCGTCCTCGAAGATCAAGGGCGTGGTCGAGCTGCCGCGTAGCCCGAGCTTGTGCTCTTCGCGGCCAATGGTGAAGCCCGGCGTTCCGCGCTCGACGATCAAGGCGGTGAACTTGTTTCCGTCCACCTTGAGGAAGACCACGTAGACGTCGGCGAAGCCGCCGTTGGTGATCCACATCTTGCTGCCGTTGAGCACGTAATGGGTGCCGTCGTCGGAGAGCTCCGCGACCGTCTTTGCGCCGAGCGCGTCGGAGCCGCTGCCGGCCTCGCTCAGCGCATAGGCAGCGACTTTCGCGCCACTCGCCAGGTCGGGCAGGTACTTCGCCTTCTGCCCGGGGGTGCCGAAGAAGACGATGGGGAGCGTTCCGATGCCGGTGTGCGCGCCGAATGTCGTCGCCCACGAGCCGTCTCCCGCCTGCGACTCGGCGACGAGCATCGACGTCACCTTGTCCAGTCCGAGCCCGCCGAGCTCCTCGCCGATGTCGACGCCGAGCAGGCCCAGCTCCCCAGCCTGCGCGATGAGATCGCGCAGCATCGGGTAGTCGTGGTCGACGAACTGGTGCCGCTTCGCGATCACCTGCGTGCGCGTGAAATCGGCGCCGGTGCGGAAGAACTGCCGCTGCTCCGAGGAAAAACGCTCCGGGGTGACGAACGGCCGCGCTCCGACAGGCTGGAACAGGAACGAACCGCCGCGGTCCGGCAGCTCAGGAGCCGCAACGAGTTCGTTGACCTGCTCGGCCATGGGACCCCTCCCCTGACGCGGTGCGGCGCCTACATGCTTGCGATGACGCCCCGCGCAATAGAATTGTACATCCAGCTGCCGGAGCGCAAGGGGGCGTGCGTGCGCAAGGACCACCGCCCGCCTTGCGCAGTGCGCTGCCGTGCGGTAGCGAGGACCGGAGATGGCCACCAAGAGCCAGGAGCCGGTGATCGGCGACGGAAGCCTGCACATCGGCGATCGCGTCGTGTACCCGAACCAGGGGATCTGCCGGATCACGGGCGTGGAGACCAAGCACATCGCCGGGCAGAACTGGGAGGTCGTCACCCTCTCGCGCGAGGAGGACGGCGCGACGGTGATGGTCCCCAAGGCGAAAGTGATGGGGATCGGGCTGCGCAAGGTGGCGGACGTCGCCGCCATCGATCGCGTCTTCGACGAGCTGTCGACGCCGAACCTCGATCCGCAGCTCGACTGGAAGGTGCGACATCGCGAAAACGCCGACCGGATGACCGGGGGCGGCCTCTTCGGGACGGTGGAGGTGCTGAAGGGATTGCACGCGCTCTCGCGGGTGCGGCCGCTGCCGCAAAAGGAGCGCGAGCTGTACGACAACGCGCGCCATCTGCTGGTCGGAGAGATCGCGGCCGCGATGAACATTCCGCTCCACGTGGCCGAGGACAACCTCGACTATGCGCTCTGGCCGCCGGAAGGGATGACGCGCAAGGGGAAGGCGCTCCCGCCGGCGACGCTCGGCCCGCCCTCGCCTGCGCGCGCTGCCGTCGACGATCTCGGATTCGACGACGAGGAGACGGGGGCGGAGGAGACGACCACCGCCGCCGCGCCTGCCGCCCAGGAGAGCGACGACGACGAGGAGGAGAAAGAGGCCGCCGTTCCTGCCGCCGCGAAGAAAACGGCGGCGGAGAAGCCGAAGGCGGCGCACAAGCCGGAGCACGCGCCGCCAAGGCGGGAGAAGCCGGCGCCCGCCGCGGCGAAGAAGGCCAAGACTGCGCACGCTCCCGCCAAGAAGCCTGCCGCGGCGAAGAAGGCGGCGGCGAGGAAACCCGCTCCCAAGACCCCTGCCCGAAAGCCAGCGGCGAAGAGGCCGGTCGCCAAGGCCAAAGCGAAAGCGAAGCGATGATCCGGATCGTCACCCTCTCCGAGTTTCCGCCCGACGTGATCGACTTCGTCACCCGGCGCCTCCACGCAGCCTACGGAATGGGATGCGAGCTGGAAGGCGAAGGCGAGATCCCCAACGCCGCGATGGACGACGAGCAGTCCGCCTACGACGCCGTCAAGGCGGTGGACGACATGGACGACGACGTCGCGCTCTATGCCGACGACAAGATCCTCTATCTCACCGCCGAGCCGCTGACGGCTCCGGCGGGTCCGATGGGCCGCGGGCCCGTGGACGGGTACGCGCAGTACGGCGGCGGCAAGGCAATCGCCACCGCGCACGGCATCTCCGACAGGGGCGTGCCGCTGGAGATCGGCCTCGCGAAGCGGGCCGCGCACTACGTCGGACACCTCTGGGACCTGCACCACTGCTTCGACCCGCGCTGCGCGATGCATCCTGGCTGGTCTCCCGGTTTCGCCGCTTACCCGGAAGTCGCGCTCTGTCTCTTCGACCGCGAGAAGAGCGAGCGGAAGATCAAGCTTGGGTCTACCTGAGCGCTCCCGCCTTCCGTTCGCGGCGCTGATTGCGCTCGGCGTGGGATCGCTCCTCTTCGACCTGACCCTGTCGTGGCGGTTGCCGTCGGATGCCGACTGGGCGGAGGTGGCCGCGGCCCTGCGCTCGGCGGCGCAACCCGGAGATGCCGTCCAGATCTGGCCGGTGTGGGCGGAGCGGGCGCGGATGTTCGTCGACGCAGCGCCCGTGCTCGCGGAGGAGGACCTCGAGGGGGCCGACTACGCCGGCCTGCGGCGTCTGTGGCTGCTCTCCCTGCCCCGGACGCCCTTCTTCCGCTCGGCGGATGGGCGCCTGGTCGCGCGCGGCGCTACGCCGGCGACGGACGCCCGGCGGTTCGGCGCGCTCTCCCTGCGCGCCTGGGACCTGCACGGAGCGCCGATCGTCGCCGATCTGACCCGCTCTACGGAGCAACACGAGGTCGACTACGTGGCGCGGAGCTGCGTCCGCGTTCCCATCGGAGCACGGTTCACCGCTCGGGGCGCGGCCGGCGCGATGCTCCATCTGCGTGGCGGCGTCATCGGCGAGCGCGCCTACGACGTCAACCGACCCGACGTCCAGGTGCAGGCGTTTGCGGACGGGACGCCGCTCGGGACGCTGGAAGTGCCGCGCACAGCTCTCGACGGCACCGGCTGGCGCCGCCTCGACGCTCCAGTCCCGCCAGGTGCCGCGGAACGCGAGTTCGTCTTCGCGGTCTCCTCGCCGGATCGGGGACGACCTTTTTGCCTGCAGGCCTGGACGTCGCGATGACCGACAAGGGGCTGGCGCGCGGGCTTGGCTTCCTCACCGCCGCGGCGATGGCGCTGACGCAGGCTCCCGTCGGATTCGTCCGCGACGAGGGCTACTACTTCACCGCCGCGCAGAACGCGGAGGCGTGGCTGCGACTGCTGCTGCATTCGCCGCTGCAGGCAGTGGCGCAGACGGAGCGCTACTGGTCGTACAACTTCGAGCATCCGGGGCTGACGAAGCTCCTGTTCGCGGCCTCTCATCTCCTCTTCACCACCTGGCTGCGAATCCTGCCCGACGCCCTCGCCTGGCGGCTTCCGGCATTCGCGTTCGCGGGGCTGCTCAGCTACTGGCTCTGCCTGCTCGGGCTCTCGCGCTCGCGCGCCGCGGGCGTGCTGGCGCCGCTGCTCTTCTGGTGCGCGGAGCGGACGTTCTTCCACGGGCACCTCGCCTGCTTCGACATTCCCATCTGCGCGATGTGGGCCGGCGTCGGCGTCGCATGGTTGCGCGCTTCCGGTCCCCGCCTCGCCGCGACCTACGGCGTCGCGCTCGCAGTGAAGCACAACGCATGGTTCCTGCCGCCGGTGCTGCTCGTCCACGCGTTGCTCTTGCCGCGAGACGCACGGATCGCGGCGCTGCGTCGGCTGCCGTGGATGCTGCTCTCGCCCCTCGCGTTGTTCTTCTGCTGGCCGCTCCTCTGGCACGATCCGCTGCGCCATCTGCGCGACTGGGTCTCCTTCCACACGCATCATGTGCATTACGCCTGGTGGTACTTCGGCCAGGTCCTGCGCGCGCCGCCCTTCCCTGTCGAGTACCCGCTGGTCGCCGACGCGATGGTCCTTCCGGCTCCCACGGTGGTGCTGCTCGCCGCAGCCGGAATCGCGCTCCTCGTCGGGTTCGCGCGGCGCACGCTCGATGCGCAGCGACTTCTCGAGCTGGGACTCGCCGGAGCAGCGCTGCTGCCGTTTCTCCTCCGCACGACGCCGATCTTCGGTGGCATCAAGCACTGGCTCGGATTCGTCGCGCTGCTCGCACCGGAGGCGGCTTCCCTGCTCGCGCGCGTGGCGCCAGAGCCGCGCCGCCTCGTGGCCGTCGCTGCAGCCACGCTCCTTCCCGGCATCTGGCAGATCGGACACGTGCACCCTTATGGGACGAGCGCGTACGGGGAGTTGGCTGGCGGAATCCCGGGAGCCGCGACGCTGGGCATGCAGCGCCAGTACTGGTCGAACAACGTGACGGCTGTCCTGCCCTGGCTGAACGCGAACTGCCCGCCCGCGGCCGGCGTGTACTTCCACGAGGTCAACGTCGAGAGCTACCGTGCCTACGTGCTCTCGGGAATGCTGCGCGCGGACATCCGCTATGCGCCCGGCCCGGAGCAGGCCGACTACGTGGCCCTGCAATGGCACCGGGAGTTCCGCGACCGTGAGCCAGAGACCTGGAACGCCTTCGGGACCCGCCGTCCCGCAACCGGGCTGTATCTCGACGAAGTTCCACAGATCGTGGTGTACGCCCGCCCGGGATTGCCGGGGGGGCCCTAGAGTATGGGCATGGGCCGGTGGGATCACATCCTCGACCAGAGACCGCAGGAGCTGAAGGACTACGTGCTCGACAAGGTGGCCGAGCAGATGGTCGAGGACCTGCGCAATTTTCCTCCGCGCATCGAGGAATGGCTCGATGCCGCGATGCAGTCCCGCTACGCGAGGGTGCTGACCCGCCTGGGGCGTCCCGAGCTGGACACGTACCGCGTCGCCTGCGAGCTCGCCCGCGAGGAGATGCTGCACGAGTACGAGCTGATCGACCGCTTCTGCCGCAGCGACGAGTACCGTCGGCTCCTTCCCAACGAGCTCGAAGAGCAGAGCGCGCACTTCATGACGCGGTATCTGGTCGACTCGGCGTTGGCGTTCCAGGAGTACGCGCAGGGCAAGTTCCGGCGGCGCGACCTGGTGACGCTGATGGAGAAGGTGGAGGACCGGCTGCTGCGCGGCTACCGACTGCGGCTCTAGGGAGCGTTGCTCGAGTCACGCGCTCCTGGGCGGCTGGCTTCCGCAGCGCCAGCGCGCGCGGACAACGACACCGCGAAACATATTGCCGCAACCAGCCGGCTCATTTTTTCTTGCGCCGGCACTCCAAGGCGCGGTCGTGCGCCGTCTTCGCCGCCGGCGCGGTCTTGTGCGCCTGCGCCACCTCGTCGAAGAAGAGCAGCGCGTTCTGGCAGTCGCCCTGTGCCTGGAAGGACATGCCGATCTTCAGCAGCGCGTCGGGGACCTTGTCCGACCCCTTGTGCTCCTTCAGCACTCTCTGGAACTCGACGATGGCGTCGTTCCACTTCTTCTCCGCGTAGAACGTCTCGCCCAGCCAATACTGCGCGTTCGCCGCCAGCTCGTCCTTGGGGTACCGCGTGAGAAAATCCTGGAAGAGCTCGCGCGCCTTGGTCGTCTGGCCCTGATCGAGCCGCTGGCGGGCCAGGTTGTAGAGGGCGCCGCGGTCCGTCGGCCGCTCCTGCTCCTTCTTCTGCTGCGCCAGGAACTGGTTCGCCGCTTCCAGCGTCTTCTGCTGCTCCTGCGCAGTCTTCTCCTGCGCATCCAGCCTGTGCTGGATGACTTCGAGCTGCCCGCGGAGCGCGGCCAGGTCGTTCTGGTTCTTTTCGACGTCCACGGCCAGGTCGGCGCCGCTCTTCCGGGCGGCCCGGGAGAGCTGGTCCAGCGCGTCCTGCAACGCCTTGGCGCGCTGCTGATCCTTCTGGCGGTCGGCGGCGGTGGCGTCCATTTCCTTCTTCAGATCCGCCCGCAGCGCGGCGATGTCCTGGCGCATCTGCTCGCCCTCCTGCGCAGTGGTGACGCAGGCGGCGCTGCAGAGCGCGACCAGCAGCAGTCTCTTCATCGAGCGCGCAGCTAACCGCGCCCGCGCAGCGTGTCAAGAAAGGCGAGCTTGTCGCGCCGCCGTAGCGCCTTGAGCTGGTGCTCCCGGCGAAGGGCGTCGGCGCGCGTAGGCGCGGACTCGGAGTGAAGCAGGGTCAGAGGCGAGCGGCCGCGAGTGTACCGCGCGCCACGACCCGCGCGATGGGCCGCGAGGCGCCCCGAGAGGTCGTTGGTGATGCCGGTATAGAGGGTGCCGTCGGCGCAGCGGAGGAGGTAGACGCACCACATCGATTGCACAACATTTCCGCAGATCGTCGAGACCGCAAGTTCTTTTGGGGCGTGGACGCGGGGGGTCCCGCTGTTGCATGCTTCGAGGACTGGATGGCTTCGCCCCCCAAGCGCCCTGATCCGTCTGGCGGCACGCTGATCGACGTCGAAGAAGAGCCTTCGGCTGCCGGGCGCCGTGGCGACGACGCGCCCGGATCCACCGCCGTCGTTCGCCCACCGGCGCACGACGATGCGCCCGGAGGGACCGCGTTCGTCCGCGTCGATCGAGGGCAGAAGGCGGCACCGTTGCCGCCGACGCGCCGTCCCGAGCAGGTGCATGCCGCGCCGAAGAAAGGGCTGCAGGTCTCGCTTCCCGACGAGGAACCCGCCGCGCCGCCGCCGAAGAAGCGGCCTCTGCCGCCGCCGCCCGACGAAAAACGAGGTCGGCGCGGCGCTTGGTGGGACGAGAAGCCCGAGAAAGAGCCGGAACCCGATCCCGACGATCTTCCCGGGCGCACCGCGGTGGTGCAGGCGCCCGAACCGGAGCCACAACCGGAACCGGAACCAAAACCCCCCGCGGAGCCGGAGGTCGAGCCCTACCGACCGGTGCCGGCAGACGACTACCAGGGCCACGTGCCAGAAGGGCCGCCGCGCTGGAAGGTACTGCTCCGGCGGGCAGCGTGGACGGCGGGAGCGCTCGTCGCGCTGGGAGTCATCGCGGCGCTCGCGGGCTACGTCTACATCTCGCGCGAGATCCCGACCTTCGACTCGGTCCGCGACTACCATCCCTTCGTCGGCACCAAGGTCGTCGCTTCCGACGGCTCCGTGATCGCCCAGTTCTACCGGGAGCGCCGGACGGTGGTGAAGATGGACCAGGTGCCGCGCGTGCTGGTCCAGGCGGTGATCAGCGCGGAGGACAAGGACTTCTACAAGCATCCGGGCTTCAATTTCTTCGCGCTCGCGCGCGCCGCGCTGGTCGACGCCGTCAGCGGCCGCAAGCGGCTGGGCGCATCCACCATCACCCAGCAGGTGGTGAAGAACTTCTTCCTCACGCCCGAGAAGAGGTGGAAGCGGAAGCTGAAGGAGATCCTGCTGGCCGCGCGCCTCGAGCACAACCTCTCGAAGGACGACATCCTCTTCCTCTACCTGAACCACATCAACTTCGGAAAAGCCCACTACGGCGTCGAGGAAGCGTCGCTCTACTACTTCAACAAGCACGTGCAGGACATCGACTTCGGCGAGGCCGCCATCCTCGCCGGGCTGCCGCAGAACCCATCGCGCATCAATCCGCGCCGGCACCCCGACCGGGCCAAGAAGCGGCAGATCTACGTGCTCGATCGGATGCTCGCGAATCGGCTGATCTCGCGCGAGGACCACGACCGGGAGGTGGAGAAGCCCATCGTCCTGCCGCCGCCGGCGCCGGAGCCGCCGGGAGCCTGGTACGTCGACGAAGTCCGGCGGCAGCTCGTCGCGCAGTTCGGGGACGCGGCGGTGGACACCGCCGGCATGACGGTGGAGGTGGCGATGGATCCGCGACTCCAGGATGCCGCGGAAGTGGCGCTGCGCGAGAACCTGAGGGCCATCGACAAACGGCAGGGCTGGCGGGGCCCCGAAGTGAAGCTCGAGGCGGAGCGACTCGATGCGTACCGCACGGCGCTGGCCCGGCGGCTCGCCTCCGTTGCCCAGACGCAGGACCAGGCCTGGGTCCTGGACCTGGAAGGAATCTACACGGCCGCGGTGCGCCGGAACGCGAACAAGAAGCCGGCGAAGAAGCGGCCGGAAGACACGGACGACACGGAAGCCGCCGACACCGCCGCCGCCGCGCTGGAGGGCAATGTCGCGCCCGACGTCCTCGCCAGGGCCGCCAAGGTCCGGCCCCTTTCACCCAACGAGATCTACGCCGGCCTGGTGACGAGCGTCGGCCGGGCCGATGCCGTGGTGGAGCTGGCCCCGGGCATCGCCGGCAACGTGCCATTCTCGACCATGACCTGGGCGCGGCCCTTCAAACCGGAGCGCGCGACCCCGCCGCCGAAGTCGCCCTCCGACGTGCTCGCCGTCGGCGACGTCGTCGCCGTGCGCGTAGCCCACGTCCAGACGCAGCGGACGTCGTCGGGCACGCGCGTGCAGCGCCTGGAGCTCGCTCTGGAGCAGACGCCCAAGGTGCAGGGTGCGTTCATCGCCATGGATCTGAAGACGCGCGGCGTGCTGGCCCTGGCTGGCGGCTACGACATGGCGCTGTCCTCGTTCAACCGTGCGACGCAGGCGAAACGGCAGCCGGGCTCGTCGTTCAAGCCGTTCCTGTACGCGGCGGCCATCGACACCGGCAAGTACACGCCGGTGACGCGCGTGGACGACTCGCCCGAGGTCATCACCGATCCCTGGACGGGAAAGGCGTGGAAGCCGCAGAACTTCGAGAAGGACGAGTTCGACGGGCCCATGACGCTGCGCAAGGCTCTCGCCGACTCGAAGAACACCGTCGCCGTCAAGCTCCTGCTCGACGTCGGGCTCGACAAGGTGCGCGCCGCGGCGCGGGCGGCGGGCCTCTCGAGCGACATCCCGCAGAGCTACACTGCCGCCCTCGGCACCGGCGAGGTGGGCGTGCTGGAGCAGATCAATGCGTTCGCGACGCTGGCCTCGGAGGGGCGGCACGCGGACCCTGTTCTGATCCGGAAGGTGCTCTCGCGCGACGGCAACATGGTGCTCGACGGACAGTCGAAGCTCGAGGAGACGATGAAGCCCGAGGTCGCGTACATCGTCTCCGACATGATGCGCTCGGTGATCGACGATCCCTCCGGAACGGCGCATTCGCTCAGCGCGCTGGGCCGCGCCGCGGCCGGAAAGACGGGGACCGCCAGCGAGCACAGGGATGCGTGGTTCATCGGGTTTACTACCTCGCTGCTGGCCGGCGGCTGGGTCGGCTTCGACACGCACGAGATGCTCGGGCCCTACGAGACCGGCGGGCACGCGGCGGGGCCGATGTGGCTGCAATGGATGCGCGCCGCGACCGCCGGACAGGCGCCGGAACCCTGGCAGGCGCCCCCGCCGGGCGTCACGCAGGTGCAGATCAACCGGAATCGCGGGTGCCTCACCACCAGCGCGGATCCGTACGCGATCCCGGAAGTGTTCATGGCCGGCAGCGAGCCGACCCAGGCCTGCACCGACGAGCACCAGCCTGGCCAGGAAGACTGGTACCAGACTCCGCGTTAGCGGATAGCGGACGCCTTGATGGTGGCCTTCCCATCCTTCTCGTAGACCGAGAAGCGCACGCCCTTGCAGTTGTGCTTCGCCACCAGATCGGCGCGGTTCTTTTTCAGCTTGGCGGCGAATTTCTCGAAGGAGATGGGAGTCGCGGGCTCGCCGAGCTGGACCTTCAGCTCGACGAAACGGTCGTACGTCTCGCGCCAGTGCGGCTCGTCCGGATCGTCGCTGTCGGCGCCGGGCATCGAGAAGTCCTGCAAAGTAATGCCCGACTCCGCCTGCTCGGGGATCTGTTCCGGCGCTGGAGGAGGAGTCGGCTCGTTTCCCGGGAATGGCTCGGCGGCCTGGTCCGATTCGGCCGGCGCGCCGTTCGAGGCAGGAGCGTTTTTCGCCGGCGGCACGGCCGGATCGAGCTCGCCGAATTTGAAGTCGCCCCGCGCTTCGGGCGGAGCGCCGTTCGGCGGCGGCGCAGCCGGCATCTCCCATTCGGGCACCGAGGCGCTCGACGCGACGGCCGCGACCGAATCCGTGGGCATTCCCCAGACCGCGGATTCCGCAGGCTCCGGCGGCGGCTCGGATTCGATCTCGCGCAGCAGCGGCCGTGCCTGCTCGCGCAGCGGCAGCGCGACTCCCTGACGCGGCGCCACCTCGGGGCGCGGCGTCACTGCGGGTTCCACGTCCAGCGGCGACGGCATGCGCGGGGCGCGGCGGGGCGGGCTCACCACGCCGTCCTCGGGTTCCGGCGGCGTCTGCGGAGCGACGATCACCTGCTGCACGACGGGCGCTGGACGTCGCGCGAGGAGCCCCCAGAGAAATCCGAACAGGAGGAACAGGCCGAGCGCGACCGCATAGAACGCCTGGTAGCGCCCGAGCCAGGCGAGGTAAGGCGACGCCGGAACCGTCAGCGCCGCGTGGACCCCGGAGTCGACCGGCAGGAGCGCGCCGCGGACCGCGTATCGCGACGCTCCGCGCGGGAGCTCGCCGGAAAGGTTGGTTCCCACGAACGGGAGGCGGATCTGCAGGACGCCGTACCCGGGACCTGGCGCGGCCACCCACTTCGTGAGCTGAGCGCGCTCTTCGCCCTGCGGCAGCGAGCTCGCCACGATGCGTCCGCCCTGGATCAGGGTCACGTCGGCGTCGACCTGGCTCTTGAGCTGCGCGGCGAAGCGGTCGTCGACCAGCATCCCCACCACCGCGGCAGCGGTTGCGCCGGGAACGCGCGCCGACGCCATCCGGTACAAAGCGTTGTCGAAGGTCGCGAACACCGGCGGCGCCACCGCGCCGCTTGCCGTCTGCGAGAGGGGGAGCCGCGCCGGATCCTCGAGCACCTGCACCGGGCGGGAGCGACGCGAGACGATCGCGCCTTGCGCGTTGACCACCGCGAACAGGTCGGGCTGTGGCGAGAGCACCGCCCCTGCCGCCCGCAAGGCGCGCTCGTCGGGTCGCCCCGGCGACTGGCCGTCCCCGCCGCGCACCGCCTCGATCAGGTCGGGCATCATCGCCACCGCCCGAGGCGCCAGACGCGCATCGAGCAGGTCGATCTGCCCCCGCAGCGCGGTGCTCGCAGCGGCGACCCGCGCCCGCATCGTGTCCTCACCAGTCTGGGCGATGCTCAGGGACACGCGCGCCAGGTTGATGGCCAGTGCGAGCGCCACCAGCACGGTGAAGATCCAGATCCGGGCTCTCATGCAGAAGACAGAGCTATCGCCACTTTCCGGCGCGGTCAAACATTGCATCAGGCGGCGGAATCGGCCTCTGTGACGTCGGTTTTGGCGATCTCGCGCAGCACGGAAATGGCGTAGCTTCCCTTGGGAAGCGCGAAGGAAACGGCCAGCGCGCCGTCGTCTGCGGCGGTCACCGCCAGATCCTCGGGCGAGATGCGGTAGGGTCTTCGCGCACCCTGCATCTCCTCTCCGCCGGCGGCGAACCATTGCGGATCGACCCCGGCATCCGAGAGGACGGCCTGCTCCCGCCGGAACGCTTCTCCGCGGGAGGCGAAGAGCGCATGGCCCGGCAGGGGTCCCGCGGGATCGATCTCGCCGGCGGCCACTCGCTCGTTGTCGGCGCGCGGGTCCTCGCAGACGAAGAGCCCGCCGGTCGCGCGCTTCTTCATCACGTCTCCCTCGATCGCCTTGGCGAACAGACCATCGGCGATGCGCGCGGACAGGCAGCGGTTGAAGAGCTCGGACTGGAGGGCGGACAGCGCGAGCCGGCGGAGGAAGCGGTCCCGGACCTGGCGCTCGCGCAGCAGGATGGCTCGGCCGAGTGCGGCGTTGTCGCCCGACCTGCCGAAGCGCTGCAGCCCGAACAGATTCGCCGTCCCCGATTCCCGAAGCCGTGCGCAGACGGCCTGCGCACGCGGCAGCGCGTCCGGGAGGACGCCGCGGATCACGATCCGGAAACGGTTTCCGCGAAGGTGCCCGGGCCGGAGCTTGTTGCCGTGCCGGGCGGCCGCGAGGATCCGGAAACCCTCCCCCTTGATCGTCAACGCCTGGTCGGGCGACGTTTTCGAGCGCACGCTGATCCGCTGCACGGTCAACGCCCGCCGGTCCTTGAGTCCGGCGGTGCCGACGTCGCGCTCACGCGCCCCGAGCGCCCGCGCGATCTCGGCAGCCACTTCGGGTGTCGTGCGTCCCCGCTTCTCCACGGTCAGATACAGGTGCTCGCCAGCGCCGGAGGGCTCGTACAGGGGCAGTTCCTCGACGGAGAAGTCCTCCTCTGTCACGCGAAGCAGTCCGGAAGTCCCCGGCAGATCGGGAGTGAGCAGGGGAACGGGACGCGGCGCGAGCAGGTCGGTCAAAGCTGCAGAAGGCCGCGCTCGATCAGCGCGTACGCCGCCTTGGTCGCCTCGAACTCGCCGAGCGCCGTGGCGAGGGCGAGATCGGCGATCGTCCGGGTGCCATCGGCGAGTGCGAGCACCTGGCGACCCTCATTCGTCAGCCGGCTATCGGCTTTCTTTCTGGTCGGCCGCGGCGCGACGTGCAGACTGGGCACGAGCGTCCGGTACAGCTCCATCTCGTCGAGGCGCCGGAGCCCGTCGAGCAACATCGCCTGGGTGTCGAGCGAGAGGGAGATGGGCAGCGCCGCGCGATTGACGCCGCCCAGGAAGACGAAGCTGCCGGAGCGGACGACGAGCAGGCCGAGGAACGTCTCGACCACTCCAGCGAGGCGCTCGCGGGCGATGGTGGAGGACGCCCAGGCGACGTTCCCCTCCAGGAACACGATGGCGCGGTCCACGCCGTGGGCCCGCGTGAGCAGGACGCCGGTGCGGCGGCCCTGGTGCAGGAAGTTCAGCAGATCGCTCGGCTGCACCTCGGCGAGGTCGCCGGCCATCGACGGCCGCCCCGCTCCCAGCCGGGATACTTCCGCGTAGAGCCCTCCGCCCCGGTCGCGTAACGCGAGCAGCAGCCCCGCAGGCGCGTCGAGCACCTTCCAGGCGCCGGGCGCCTGCTCGAGAAGCGCCTTGAGAGCGTCGTCCACCCCTCGACAGCATGCCCCGGTGGGGCAGCGCTCTCAAGGGGCGTCGGAGAGGCGGACGCGCGGGGGGATGGGACAAATCCCCACATCCGCAGACACGAGATCAGTCAGTGTCCCAGCCGCCCTTGTTGCGTTGCCACTCGTCCTCGTCCTGGGCGGTAAAGACGAGGAAGTCGTACTTGATCGGAAGCGTGAGCTGTCGCCCGTTGAAGTAGAGCGTGGGCGTCGCGCGGACGCCTGCATCGGTTCCTTCCTTCTTGTGTCGCTCGATCGTCGCGTCGAAACGCCCTGCGTAGACCTGCCGCAGCATCGCGTCGCCATCGAGGCCGAGCTGGCGGGCGAAGGACTTCAGCTCGGTGTCGCCCAGCTCCTCCTGGTGGCTGAAGAGCAGATCGCTCATCTCCCAGAACTTGCCTCTCTGCCGCGCAAACTCCGCGCAACCCGCGGCGATCTGCGCACGGCTGTGCGACGGCAGGGGAAAGTACTTGAAGCAGAGCCGAACCTTCGCGGGCAGCGCGCGCACCAGGTCGCGCAGCGGCTTCGCCGACACGGCGCAGTGGGGGCATTGATAGTCGGAGAATTCGACCACCGCGATGGGCGACTTCAGGTCGCCGAGCTGCGCGCAGTCCTGGTCCGGCAGCTTCTGCCGCTTCTCCTTGGCGAAGCTCCCGTAGTAGCGCTCCACCATGTCGATGACGGCGGAGGTCGAGTACCCGTCGAGCAGCAGCGCCTTGACCAGCTCGGCGGTGCGCAGCGCGTGCTTGTCGCTGACGTTCGCGCCCAGACAGCGCGCGAGCGTCTCGGTGCAGCCGGCGTAGCCGAACGTATCGCCCGCGACCTCGAGAAACTGGGCGCGTTGCTGATCGGTCAAGGCATGCAAGTCCGCGCGAGGGAGGATCTGCCGCGCGCGCTCTTCGGAGAGCCCGGCCTGCGCGACGAGGGCGGCGATGAGCAGGAGGGACTGCATCGGGTGCGGGACCCTAACATGCCGCGCCTGCTCCGCAACCGGCCTCCCTCAGGGCGGCGGCGGCACTCCCTCGGGAGGCGGCCGGCGCAGCCCGAGCAAGGCGCGCACGTCGGCGCGGCGGCGCAGCGACTTGAGATCGTCGTCGTTGCGGCCGAGGACCTGGACGCGCGAGGGATCGATGGCGGCGGCGCGCCGGAGGAAGGCGACCGCATCCTCCTGCCGATCGGAGAGCGCGGCGGTGGCGGCAGCGTTGTAGAGACCGTCGACGTAACCTGGGTCGGCCGCGATGACGCGGTCGAATTCCCGGCGGGCGGAATCGAGCTCGCCGGCGGCGTAGTCGGCGAGGCCGTGCGCGTTGTGCAGCTGGGCTTCTCCGCGACGGATCCGGGCGCGTCGCAGACCCACCGTCCGGCGCAGCGGCGGACCCGCACGCACCGAGCCGGCGAGCAGCCACGCGACGCCGTCCTCGAGGAAGACCTGGGGCCTGACGGGGACGCCGGTGAGCGGCATGCGCGCCAGCTCGACGTCATCTCCGGAAGGGCGGTCGGAGAGCAAGAGCACCATTGCATCTTCCGCCCGCGAGACGCGCAGCGACAGCGGCAGGGATCCCGCTTCCGGAGCTCCCTTCACCTGCCACAGCGCCCGCCCCGGTTCCGGCGTCGCCGCGGCGCGCGGCGCAAAGCCGAGCTCCTTTGCCCGCGACAGCGCAGCAGGCCACTCGAGCGCGATCGCCGTGGACAGGGCCGGCTCCGGCCGCTCCGCGACGGCGTGAAGACGTGCCGCGACCGCGCTGGCGCGCTCGGGCGGCGCTTCGACGAGCGTGCGGGTGGGGCCGTCGTGCCGGAGCGCGAGCAGCGTCAGGTGCGGCGCTTCTCCTTCCGCCTCGAGGAATTCCACGGCGGCCGCTCCGTCCTTGCCGAATCCGATCAGGGCCTGCTCGTGGACGATCGGTCGCCCCGCCGCCTGCTCGGGAAACGTCGGCGGCATCCGCCATTCCGCGCAGCCGAGAATGGAGCAGAGCAGCGCGAGACGGCGCATCGCGCCTTTCTACCTTAGAATGGCGGGTCCGATGCGTTGGTCGCTCCTCGAACCCGTCCGCTCCCGTCTCGCCGACGAGCGCGGCAGCTTGCGCAAGCAGGCGGCGACCCGCATCGCGCTCTGCTACCCGAGCCCCTACCACGTGGGGATGAGCTCGCTGGGGTTCCAGACCATCTATCGGGAGATCCATGCCCACGGCGATGCCGCCGCGGAGCGAGCGTTCCTGCCGGACGACGTGGGCGCCTGGAGGGAAGCGCGCGTCCCTCTCTGCACGTACGAATCGCAGCAGCCGGTCGCCTCGTTCTCGTGCCTCGCGTTCTCCATCAGCTACGAGCTCGAGATCACCGGGCTGTTCGAGATGCTCGATCTGGCCGGCATGCCGGTCCTGCGCGAAGAGCGCGACGACCGGCACCCGCTGGTGGTCTGCGGCGGTCCGCTGACGTTCTCGAACCCGGTGCCCCTCGCTCCGTTCGCGGACGTGATCGTCCTCGGCGAGGCCGAGGAGCTGATCCACACGCTCTGCGACGCGCTCACCCTGCCCCGTCACGAGCTGCGGACGAGGCTGTCCCAGCATCCCGGATTCTACGTTCCGGGTCTGTCCTCGACCTGGCCCGGCGTGGCGAAGGCCGACGACGACCGGCTGCCGGCCCGTTCGCAGATCATTACGCCGCAGACCGAGCTGCGCTCGATGTTCCTGATCGAGCCGGAGCGCGGATGCTCGCGCGGATGCACATACTGCGTCATGAGACGCACGACCAACGGCGGGATGCGGACGGTGGATCCGGAGCGGGTGCTCGAGCTGCTGCCGGAGGACGCGCGCCGCGTGGGACTGGTGGGCGCCGCCGTCACCGACCACCCGCGCATCGTCGAGCTGGTGCGCACGCTGGTCGACGAGGGGCGGGAAGTCGGCATCTCATCGCTGCGCGCGGATCGGCTTTGCGCCCGTCCGGAGCTGATCTCGCTGCTGGCGCAGTCGGGTGCGCGGACGCTGACCACCGCCGCCGACGGCGCTTCCGAACGGCTGCGCACGGCGCTCGACCGCCGCACCACGGCCGCACAGCTCCTCCGTGTCGCCGGGCTCGCACGGGAAGCGGGCTTCCAGCGGCTCAAGCTGTATCTGATGGTCGGCCTGCCCGGAGAAGAGGACCGCGATCTCGACGAGCTGGCGGAGTTGGCGGGCGAGATCTCCCGCATCCTTCCGCTCAGCTTCGGGTGCGCACCGTTCGTGGCGAAGCGGAACACGCCGATGGACGGGACGCCGTTCGTTCCCGTCGAGGAGACGGAGCGGCGCATCGCGTATCTGCGGGCGAAGCTGCGCGGGCGGGCGGAGATCCGGCCCACCAGTCCGCGCTGGGCCTGGGTGGAGTACATGCTCGCGCAGGGCGGCGAGGATGCGGGGCACGCTGCGCTCGATGCCTGGCGCGCTGGCGCCTCGTTTGCAGCGTGGAAGCGCGCCTTTCGCGAGCGCGGAGTGCGACCGCGGGGCGAGCGCCGCGTCGCCGACGGCCGCCTCAGACTGCCACGGCTCGCGGCCTGGCCCGTTCTCTGAGGACTCCGATGCCCGCGCTGCAGATCTGCTACCACGACCACTGCTTCGACGGCGTCGCCTCGGGGGCAGCGTTCCTTCGCTTCTACCGCGACAAGGTGAAGCCTGGCCCGCTGGACGTGTCGTTCCGGGGGATGGCGCACCGCGCGGGACAGCTCTTCGACGAAGGCGTGTTCGCGGGCGAGGAGAACGCCGTCGTCGACTTCCGCTTCTCCCCCGATCCGCGGCTGACGTGGTGGTTCGATCATCACCAGAGCGCATTCGAGACGCCGGCGGACGAAGCGGTGTTTCATGCCGATCGCAGCGGCCGCAAGTTCTGGGATCCGCAGGCGAAGAGCTGCACGCGGTTTCTCGCCCGGACGGTGGAGGAGAAGTTCGGCTGGGACAGCTCGCCCTTGCGCGAGCTGATCGATTGGGCGGAGATCATCGACGGCGCCCTCTTTCCGAACCCGCAGATGGCGGTCGCGCTGACCGACCCGGCGATGCAGCTCATGCTGCTGATCGAAGCCACCAAGGACCCCGACCTGTGCCCACGGCTGATCCGCGAGCTCTCGCAGCGCCCGCTCTCGTCCGTGCTGGCCGAACCCTGGGTCACCCAGCCGCTGAAACCGCTCTTGGCGCGGCATCACGAAGTCGTGGCCCTGGTGAAATCACGCATCCGCCTGGACCATGGGGTCGCCACGTACGATCTCGCCGATCTCGGCATCGACACCGTGAACAAGTTCATCGCCTACGCCGCCGACCCATCGACGGTCTATACCGTCTCCGTCTCCCGCGGCCCGACCCGAAGCAAGGTCTCCCTCGGCTCCAATCCCTGGCAGCAGGATCGCCGCCGCCACAACCTGGCACGCATCGCCGAGCGCTACGGGGGCGGCGGCCACCCCGCCGTCGCCGCCATTTCATTCCCTCCTGACCACCTCGACCAGGCCCGCGCAGCCGCCGCCGTGATCGCCGACGAGCTCCGAACGTAAACCCCTTACTTCTTGGCCTTCGTCTCCGCCTGCGCTTCCTTCTTCCCTTCGAGGGGCTTCTGCAGGAACTCGAACTCGAGGTCGAGATTCACGTCGTCGGAGACCATCGCGCCCCCCGACTCCAGCGCCTTGTTCCAGGTCAGCCCCCACTCCGACCGCTTCAACTTCCCGGTGGCGCTGGCGGGATACACGCTGGTGCCGAACGGAGACTTGATGGGCTGTTCCGTGAAGCTCGCCTCCAGGCTCAGAGGCTTCGTCACACAATGCATGGTCAGGTCGCCCGTCACCTTGTACTTGTCGCCGGACTTCTCGATCCGGTTCGACTTGAAGGTCATCTCCGGGCACTTCTGCACGTCGAAGAAGTCCGGCGACTTGAGGTGGCCATCGCGCTTCTCGTTGTTGGTGTTGATGCTCGACGGATCCACCTTCAGCTCGATCGCGCTCCTCGAAGGATCGTCCTTGTTCCAGTTGAGGGTGGAGGAGAACCTGGGGAACTGGCCGCGCACCGTGGTCACCACCATGTGCTTGACGGAAAAGCCGACGGTGCTGTGGTTGGGATCGGCCTCGAGGGTGACGGACGCGGCGGCGAGGACGGCTGCGAGAACGAGCGTCATCTTTTGGTATCTCCTTGGGAGGTCAGGCGATTTGCCAGAGCTTCAGCACCGAAGCGGGATCTCCACCAGAGGCGCGATAGAGCTCCAGCGCCCGCTCGGCGTACGTACGGCCGGAGCCTAGGATGTCGGAGAGGGGATCGAGGTTCCTTGATTCGTCGAGCCCCGACGTCTTCTGCCATCCTTTCAGGCCCTCCTGGGCGATGCGAAGCAGATCGCGCCCCAATTCCAGCGCGCTGGCGCCTCCCGGCCCACGGGCGCGCAGCGCGACGCGCGCCACGTCGGCCTGGAACTGCAGGAGCTCGGAGAACTTCCAGCCGCTGGTCAAGGCCGCGGCCGCCTCGCGCGCGCCCTTGTCGTAGAGAATCCCCACCCAGAGAGCGGGCAGCGCGATCATCAACGGAAGCGGCACCACGTCCGCCCCGCGCAGCTCCAGCACCCGCTTGACCCGCACTTCAGGGAACAGCGTCGTCAGGTGATCGACCCAATGCGAGAGCGTCGGCTGCGCCTTCTCGCCAGAGGCGAGCTGACCGCTCGTGAGCCAGGCACGGAACGTCTGATCGCCCGCGTCGCGATACTCGGTCCCGTTGCGGACGAACAGCATCGGGACGTCGATCGCCCACTCCACGTACCTTCGATACCCCCAGTCCGGCTGCAGCATCTGCTCGAGCAGCCCGCAGCGGGAAGCATCGGTCTCGCGCCAGACCTGGTATCGGAAGTCGAGGTACCCGCTGTCGCGCCCATTCACCAGGGGGCTGTTGGCGAACATCGCGCTGACGATCGGAGACACGGCGGTCGCCGCGCGCACCTTGGAAGCGAGGTCCGCCTCGTCGCTCCAGTCGAGGTTCGCCTGCACGGTGGCTGTCATCAGCATCATGTCCAGCGCCAGGCGGCCCTTGTTCCCCAGCGACGACTTCATCGCCGCGTAGCGTCCCTTGGGCATCCAGGGAACGTCGTCCCGGGTGCCGAACGGACGATACCCACAGGCCAGCCAGGCGATCCCGTGCGAGTCGCGACGCACCTGCGCGAGATGCGCTTCGATCTCCCCGCGGATGTCGGCGAAGGACCGCAGCGCAGCGCCCGACAGCTCGAGCTGTCCGCCCGGCTCCAGCGTCACCGACGCGTCCTTCGACAGCAGCGCGATGGGTTGGCCGTTTTCCTTGTGCTTGTGCTGCGTGCCGCCCGCCGACCGGGCGATGGCGTCGAGCAGCGCGCGGATGCCGTCGGGCCCGTGATACGGCACCGCCTCGAAGCGCGGCCCGCGCACGCCGATCTTCTCGTGCTCCACCCCGATCAGCCAGCGGTCCAGCGGACGCTCGGCGCCCTTCACGTAGGCGATCAGGTCGCCGAGGTTGCTGACAGGGGCTGAGAGCCCGCCGAGATCGAGAGACATGTTTTGAAGTTGATGCCGGCCGCCCCGTTTCGGAGCAGGCCCTCATCTTGCCTCGAATGCCGCCAATTCCGGGCGGCCCGCGAACGCCTGTCGCGCGACGGCGACGATCTGCTCCTCGATGGCGCGAGCTTCGCCCACCGGGTTCCTCCCGCCCATCGCGGCCTCCAGCTGATCGCAAAGCGCGCCCAGGTGATTCACCGTGGCCGCGTTGATCGCGTACTTGATCAGGTTCGCCGCGTATCCCGGCGCCTCCCGGGCGACGTGGCGACCGAGCGCGAGCACGTCCCGCGCCGACGCGGGCAACGGCCGCTGAGCGTCGAATACGGCCTGGAACTTCACGTTCCCGGGAAACTCCTTCCGCACCGCCGCCTGGAACTCCTCCACCTCGCGCTGGATCTCGCGCACCAGCACCTGGGTGGCGCCGCCGATCGCGCGCGCCTGCGACTCCACGCCGCGCAGCGCGACTTCGTAGCTCTCGATCGCCCGCGGGGGGAGCCCCGCCGCCTCCAGTGCGTCCTGATGTTCGCGCGCCGCGTGGAGGAGGCGCTGCTGCGGCCTCTTGCGCTTCTTCCGCATGATCACACCTGCATGAGGTCTTTTTCTTTCGAGCCGATGACCTCGTCGACCTTCTTCACTCCGTTGTCGACCTCGGTCTGGACCTTCTCCATCGCCTTCTTGCCGTCGTCCTCGGTGAGCTCGCCTTCCTTGACCGCTTCCTCGATCAGCTCCTTGGCGTCGCGGCGCTCGTTGCGGATGGCGATCTTGTGCTCCTCCCCCTTGTGCTTGACGAGCTTGACGAATTCCCGGCGGCGCTCCTCGGTGAGGGGCGGGATGGGGACGCGGACCACCTCGGCATCGGACTGGGCATTCACGCCGAGGCCGGCGGCGTTGATCGCCTTCTCGATCACCGGGATCATCGATTTCTCCCACGGCTTGATGACGATCAGCCGCGGATCGGCGACGGTGACGTTGGAGACGTTGTTGAGGGGGGACATCTGACCGTAGTAGTCCACGCGCACGGCGTCGAGCAGCGCGGGATTGGCGCGGCCGGTGCGCACCTTCGCCAGCTCGCGGCGCAGGTCGTCGAGCGTCTTGCTGATGCGCTTGCGCAGGTCGTCGAGGATGTCCTCTGCCATGCCCATGGAATCAGGCCTCCTGCTGCTGGGGCTTGAGCGTGCCGACCAGCGTGCCCACGTCCTCGCCCTGCACCACCCGGATGATGTTCCCCCGCTGCGCGAGGTCGAAGACGATGATGGGCAGCTCGTTGTCCATGCAGAGGGAGATCGCGGTCGAGTCCATTACCTTGAGGTTCTTCCCCAGCACTTCGATGTAGCTGAGCGTCTTGTAGCGCGTCGCGCTCGGGTCCTTGATCGGGTCCGCGGTATAGATGCCGTCGACCTTGGTGGCCTTGAGGATCACGTCGGCGTGGATCTCCATCGCGCGGAGGCTCGCGGCCGTGTCGGTGGTGAAGTACGGATTGCCCGTGCCCGCGGCGAAGATGACCACGCGCCCCTTCTCGAGGTGCCGCACGGCGCGTCGGCGGATGTAGGGCTCGGCGAGCTGCTGCATGTCGATTGCGCTCTGCACCCGCGTATAGACGCTGAGCTTCTCCAGCGAGTCCTGGAGCGCCAGCGCGTTGATCACCGTGGCCAGCATCCCCATGTAGTCGGCGCTGGCGCGGTCCATCCCCTCGGTGCTGGCGGACACGCCGCGGAAGATGTTTCCGCCGCCGATGACGATGCCGACCTCGACGCCCATCCCCACGATGTCGCGCACTTCCTGCGCGATCTGCTGCAAGGTCTTGGGCGAGATTCCGTACTTCCCTTCGCCCATCAACGCTTCGCCGCTCAGCTTCAGGAGGATGCGCTTGAATCGCGGCCGGGAAGGAGCAGTCACGGGGCGCGGAAGCTATCTTGCACCCCGAAGTCGGTCAAGAACTGGCACCTCTTCCGATCGACCGCCAAGCACGCCAAACACGCCAAGGATTTCGTTTCGTTCAGTTGGCGTCGTCCGGAAGCCCTTCGTCGCTTGCCGGGCGCGGCAAGCGGGGCAGCACCTCCACCTCGGCGAGGGGGTCGAGCTGGACGTCCACGGCGCTCGCCTTCAGCTCCTCGAACCGGCGCGCCGCCGGCAACAGGCGGCTGTCGAACGACCCGACGGCGCCGTTGTATGTCTTGAGTGCGCTCTCCAGGGCGCGCCCCAGCTTCGCCATGTGCCGGCTCAGGTCGGCGATGCGCTTGTGCAGCTCGCGGCCCTCGTTGGCGATCTCGCGCGCGTTCGCGGCGATTGCGTCCTGCTTCCAGACGTGGGCGATGGTGAGCAGGAGCGCCAGCAGCGTAGCCGGCGTAGCCAGCACGATGCGCTTCGCGAATGCGTCCTCGTGCAGCGCCGGATCCACCTCCAGCGCCGCCGCCAGCAGCCCCTCGGACGGCAGGAACAGGACCGCCATCTCCGGGCTGCCCGCGAACGCCTCCCAGTACTGCTTGCGCGAGAGGCAGTCGACGTGGGCGCGCAGCTGCGCCGCGTGGGCGACCAGGAGCGCCTCGCGGTCGGCTTCCGGCGCCTCCACCGACTTGAGATACGCCTCGAGCGGCACCTTCGCGTCGAGGAGCACCGTCTTCTCGCCCGGCAGTCGCACCGCCACGTCTGGCCGGAGCACGCCATCCGCAAGCTGCGCCACCGGCTGCTCGAGGAAGTCCACATGGGCGCGCAACCCCGCAAGCTCCAGCGTGCGCCGCAGCTGCGTCTCTCCCCACCGGCCGCGCTGCGCGGGAGCGCGGAGCGCGGTGGCGAGCTTCGCGGTCTCGTCGCGCAGCTTCTCCTCCTGCGCGGCCAGGGCGCGCACTTGCTCGGACAACCGCGCCGCGGTCACGTCCCCCGCTTTTTCCAGCTTGCCGATCTTCTCGTCGACACGGCCGAGCGACTCCTGCACCGGCCGCACCATCTCCTCCACTGCCCGGGCGCGCCGGTCGAGCTCCGCCTGCGAGCTCTCCTGCGCGCGGCGCAGCACCTGGTCGGCGAGCTGGACGAGATGCGCGGTATTCGCGTCGAGCGCCTGGCGCGACAAGGCTGCGAATGTCTCCTGCAGCCTCTGGTGCTTCTCCTCGCTGGAATCGAGCCTGGCCTCGAGCGCGGCGCGGGCCGCGGATTCGGCGGAGCGGACCTCGCGCTCCGAACGCAGCTCGGCATCCCGGGCCAGGAGCGCGGACTTCAGATCCCGCACCTGCGCGCGGGAGCTGGCGAGAAGGACGGAGAGCGCGACGGCGGCGGCCAGCAGGGCAAGAAGGGCGATCATGCGATTTCCTCCCTGCGCGCAAGCTTGCCGGAGGGGTCTGACATGCATCGCTCAAGCTGCCGGATTTCCTGCGAATACCGTTCTCCCCAATAGCCCCGCTCCGACGCATCGACGAGCCGACCGGTCAGCGCGAAGAGCGAATAGACGCAGGCATCGATGCGCCGGTCCAGCGCGTGCGCTGCGCCAGGCCCATCTGCCACTGCCCGCTGCCGGGCGAGGTCCGCGAGGCTGGACGGATCGTCGAGCAGGGCCCGCGGGACGGGAAGCTCGCGCAACGCGCTCGGCTTCACGTTTACGTCGGTGGTGCGCAGTCGATGGTATCGCTGCAGCGGAACGGCCTGGATCCACGCGAGCAGCGCCCAGAGGCGCTCGGGGTCTCCGCAGCTCAGCGTCGAGAGCGAGTCCAGGCACACGCGGTCGCGCCCGACCACCGCCGCCTCGAGCCAACGGGCCCAGGGAACGAGCGCGTTGGTGCGGATCCGCTGCACGGCGACGCGCTCGCTGCCAACCTGGCGGTCCACGAGCCGTGCGAGCGGCGAAGGATCGAGGAGGGTCTTGGGCCGCCACCGCAGCGCATAGGGAACGATATCCTCGCCGCCGAGCAGGCCGATCTCCCGCCCTCGTGGCTCCCGCCGCCCGACGTGCCGCGCGTTGTTCCCCGTGCGCATGCCGTAGCCCACCTTGCAGACGGAGCCGAGAGGGACGGCGTTCGCCTCCATCGCGCGGCACAGGTCTCGCTCGGCGGCAGAGCGGTAGACGAACCAGCCCCGGGTGGACGTCGCCACCAGCTCGCCGCCTGAGACGGTCGCGAGCGCCTTGCCGCGCCTCGCGACGTAGGTCGCGCGCGCGAGAGCGGGCCGACGCACGAGCACGACGGCCTGCACCCGCGTGTCCTTCGCCGACGCAAACGGCTTTCCCAGATCGACGAGGGCCGCCACTTCCGCCTGGGCGATTACTTCCTGCCTGAGCGCGCCGGAGCGCGAGAGGAACATCCACGTGTCCGGAACGAGGAGCGCCGCGGCGCCCCCGGGTCGCACGAGTTGCAGGGCGCGGAGGAGGAACGCCGCATACCGGTCGATCTCCCCGCCCCGCAGCGCCGGAAAGGCGCGGAGCAGGAACGCGCGCTCGGCGGCGACGCTGACGTGACCGTAGGGCGGATTGGAAACGATCAGATCGGCCGGCTCGCGCGGGGCCACGCGCAGCGCGTCCGCCCGGCGCAGGCGCGCCGTCGCTCCGCACAGCCGCAGCGCCTGGCGCGCGACCCGCAGCGCGCCGGGATCGAGGTCGAACCCGTGCAGATCGCGCAGGCCCGCCCGCGCCGCGGCGACGAGGAACGCCCCGCCGCCGGCGCAGGGGTCGAGGACGCGGCCATCCTCCACTCCGGAGGTCCGCAGCGCGATCGCCAGCACTTCCGCGGCGATTGTCGGCGGCGTGTAATAGAGCCCGGCCTGCTTCCGACCAAAGCGACCGAGCGCGCGCGACCTCTCCTCTTCGAATCGGGCGATCAGCGCATCCGCGCTCAACGCCCCGCACCCACCGAGATGGGGATCTCCACATCGAACGCGGCGCCGGAGAACCGCGGAAACACGATCTTCCTCGTGGCGCGCTTCAGGCACACGCCCAGCGGGCTCTCGTCCACGGACTGGCGATCGATGCGCGCCTCGGTCACCTGCCCTGAAGGCGCGATGGTGGTGGCCACCCGGATGGTCCCCACCTGGAGGTCCGGATCGTGCCGGCGCGCATCGTCGACGCAGTCCTGCAGCGCAGGCTTGTTCTCGTCGAGCTTGCGGCGCACCTGGTCGGCGGTGAGACCGACGAACGCCGTTGCCGCCGACGGCGGTTCCGCCGTCCCCGGCGCCGGCGTCTGCACCCTGGTTCCCGCGCGCGCGCTGCTCTCCGCCTCGGGCCGCGGCTCGGCGGGCTTCTGCGGCGCGGCGCCCAGGACGATCCAGAGAACGATCGCGGCGACGGCGAGGGCCATGAGCCCGACGAACACGATGAAAGGCCCCTGGCCGTGCCGGACTGCGTTCCCGAACATGACCGCGCGCGGCTCGATCTCCGTGGCCGACCTTGGCTGCGGCGTCGCTTCCTTGGGCGCCGCCTGCTCCGCCGCCGCTGCGTGCCCCGAGCCTGGTGCGCTGCTCTCGTCCATGGAGTAGGCGTGCGGCTGCGTATCCGCGCCGGCCGTGGCCCCTGGCTCCGTCGCCGCAGAGGATGTCTGCCCCTCGGACGCGGCAAGCACGTGCGGGCTCCGGTGCGCCGGCGAGATCGCAGCCGTCGGCCCGGGAAGCTGCGGGAAGAGCGCCACCAACTCGATGACGTCCTTGGCGCGCTGCCATGAGTCCATGCCTTCGCACCAGACGTACGTCCGCGGCCCGAGCTCTCCCTCGTCGGCGCGAGTCTCCAGATCGGTGCGCGTCATCGGCCCGGTCTGCTTGCCGTGGAGCATGGCGAACCAGACGGCTGGATCGGGCGGGATGGCGGGGGGCGGCGCGGCGAAGCGCTGGGTGGGGGGCGAGCCGTTCTGGATGTCGTCACGCCGCGAGGCCCGCAGCGCCCTCTCCAGGACGTCGCTGTCCATCGCACGCGTGCTCTCGGTGTCGCTGTCGGGGACCGACACCGCCCGCGGCGAGGATGCGGGACCCGGTGCGATGACGCGGGGAGGCGATTTCGAGACGAGCGGATCGGCAAGAGCGATCTTCGCCCCGCAGCGCTTGCACCGGACGACGAGCCGCTTGCCGCGGACCTTTTCGTCCGCGATCTGCAGCTGCGCTTTGCAGCTCTCGCAACTGAATTGCATCCCCGCGCCACTCTACATCAACTTCCCCAAACAGCGACGCTGTACAGCCTCAAACAGTAGCCGCAAAGCCGCACCTCCGGTGCGGCAGCGGCTACGAGGCAGCCTCCGCGCTCGCGGACTCGGAGTTGCGCCGGCCCCGGCGCTTGCGCCCCCGGGGGACCAGCGTGCCCGCTTTCTGCGCGCGGTAGCGGGCACGGTAGTAGTGCGACCGGCAAAGGCCCTTCGCCAGCACCGGCTTGCCGCAGCCGGCTTCGCTACAGACGGCGCGCGCTCCCGACGGACGCCGCCCGCGCCGGCCACCCAGACCTGCCCCGAGACGGCGCGCGAGATCGCCGGCGTCGATGGAGCTCTCCAGCGTGCGCTGGACGCTTTGCGCGATGATCTGGCCCAGCTGGGTCCCGATCTGCTCGCCGAGGCTCTGCACCCATTCCCCCATGCCGGGTCGTCCGCGTCCGCGTGCCATCGTGGCTCCGATCGATAAAGGAAATCGATAAAGAATCGCGCGCCAATAGAGCCGCGTGTAAACCGATTGTCAAGGAGCGCGGCTCCCGTTTTTGCAATAGTCACAATTTCACGCCGCGTTCTTCCAATGCCCGCAGCAGCGCATCGAGGCGGCGCTCCTCGCGCGCGATTTCCAGGCCGGCGGCACGCGCTCCGTCGAGGAGCGCGATGGACATGAGGACGGCGCCGAGCGCTTCCTTCTCCCGCCCTTCCTGCTGCAGGAGCGATTCGATTCCCTGCGACAAATGTCGGAAGTCCGCAAAACAGAACGTTGCCGGCAAATCCGGGATCGGTCCGGTGTTGACGGTAGACGGCGCAAAGGCGAAGCCGACGTCGGCCAGCGCCACCTGCCGGCCGTCCTCCAGGACCAGCACCAGATAAGGTGCGGCGCGCATCGGACTTGCGCGCTCCTCGATCTGCGCGATCTCGCCCCAACGGATCCGCAGCTCCTTCCCGGTGCCGGGCTCCAGAAGGCGCGCTCCCATGCCGTCGGCGTCCTCGATGGCGGCGACCGCGGCGAAAGGTCGCCGCGTGAATTCCAGCACTTTCGCCTTTTCCGCCTCGGTCATCGCGCGCCGGGCCTACGCCGCGTCGGCCTTGGGGACCCCTGCCTGGGCGACCGCCGCCTGCACCGCGATCCCCATCTTGCCCTTGTGCTTGTTCGCCGCCATCAGGGCGTGCGCCCGCGCCGTCTGCTCGAAAGGGAAGACCTGGTCGAGCACGGGCCGGATCTTGCCCTCGTGCACGAGCTGGTTGGCGCGCTCGGCCTGGTAGGCATTGGCGAAGTGCGAGCCGAGGATCTGCTTCTGCCGCATCCAGAGGTGGCGGACGTCGAACTCCAGATTGAACCCGGTGGTGGCGCCGCAGATGACGATCTTCCCGAACTTCTTCGCCAGAAAGACGCTGGTCGGGAAGGTCTGCTGGCCCACGTGCTCGAAGACCACGTCCACGTCCTTGCCGCCGGTCAATTCACGCACCCTCTTGCCGAACCTCTTGCAGGCCTCCATCCGCGCCTTGTTCCGCTCCGGTGTCTCCGGTGGCTTGTACATGAGATCCGCGTAATCGTTGCGGTCGATGAACGCGCTCGCCCCGAGCGACTTCACCAGGTCCACCTTGTCCTTTCCGCCGACGATGGCGATGGGATTGGCGCCGAGCATCTTGCAGATCTGCACCGCGAAGACGCCGAGGCCGCCCGCCGCGCCCCAGATCAGCACGTGATCGCCGGCGGTGACCTCCGCCTGGTGCACCAGCATGCGATAGGCGGTGAAATAGGTGAGGCCATAGGAAGCGGCGCTCAGCCAATCGAGGTGCTTCGGCTTGCGCAGAAGCTGCTGCGCCTGGACTTTCGTGAACTGCGCGAAGCTCCCCCAGCTCGTCTCGTAACCCCAGATCTTCTGCTCGCTGCAGGCCATCGGGTCGAACCCGTTGCACTCGGGACACTGGCCGCAGGACTGGTTGCAGTGGATCACCACCTCGTCGCCCACCTTCCACCGCTTCACCTGGTCGCCGACCTTCCAGACGATGCCGGACGCATCGGACCCCGCGATGTGTATCGGCTCGCCGTGCATCCTGAAGACGCTCACCGGCTTGCCCCTCGCCGCCCAGACGCCGTTGAAGTTCACGCCTGCGCCCATCACCAGCACCAGCGCCTCGTTCGGGCCCACCGCCGGCACGTCGACCTCCTCGACCTTCATCGCGGTCTCGGGGTCTCCCTCCCGATCGGGACGGACGCACCAGGCGAGCATCTTCCTCGACATCTCGCCGACGTTCTTGGGGATCTCACCGAGCGGAAAGATGTTGATCATCTGGAAGACTCCTCATGGGCTTCGACGAGCTCGAGCAGGGTTCCGCCGAACGCCTTGGGGTGGAGAAAGGCCACTCTGTGCCCGCGCGCACCCGGGCGGCCCACCTTGTCGATGAGCGGGACGCCGCGCGCGTCCAGGCGCTTCAGGACTGCGTCGATGTCCTTCACGCGCATCGCGAGGTGGTGCAAGGCGTCGCCGCGCTTCTCGAGGAACTTTTCCAGGCCGGCGTTGCCGCGGGGAGCGACCAGCTCCAGCGATGCGCCGTTGGGGAAGTCGAAGAACGCCGCGTCCACTTTCTGCGCGGGAACGTGCTCCTCATGCGCCACTTTCTGACCGAGGATGTCCTCGATCAGCGCGATCGACGCTTTCATGTCCTTGACGCAGATGGCGGTGTGATCGAGGCGCGTCGCGGGAATTCCCGCGGGCGCAGGCTTCGGGTCTTGCGGAGCAGGCTGGCCGGAGGCCAGGGCGCGGACCGTCTCCACCACCGCACCGAGGGGCGACTCGGGCCCGAACACCGCCGCGACGCCCAGCGCGCGCAGGCTCTCGTGATCTGCCGCGGGAATGATTCCGCCGACGACGATCGGAATGTCGGCCTTCAGCTTCTTCAGCGCTTCGATCAGCCGCTCGCAGATGCTCCCGTGCGCGCCGGAGAGGATCGAAAGGCCGATCACGTCGACGTCTTCCTGCGCCGCCGCCGCCGCGATGGCGGGAACGCTCGCGCGCAGCCCCGTGTACACCACCTCCATGCCGGCATCGCGCAGCGCCGCTGCGATGACCCGCGCGCCGCGGTCGTGGCCGTCGAGGCCCGGCTTTCCGACGAGCACGCGGATCTTCCGTTCCATCGCTCAGAACCTCGTCGGGGGCTGGTAGGCGCCGAACTGCTGCTTCAACGCTGCCGCGATCTCTCCCACCGTGCAATACGCGCGCACCGCATCGCGGATGCGCGGCTGCAGATTGCCCGGGCCGGCTGCCGCTTCGGAGAGCGAGCGCAGCGCCGCCTGCGCCTTGCGCGCATCACGATCCTTCTTCACGCGAGCGACGCGCGCGGCGGCCTCGCGCGCCGCCTCCGGAGACGCGCTGGTGATCTCCATCTCCGGCTCGTCGTGCGCCTCGCCCACCGTGCGGAACTTGTTGACGCCGACGACCGCCACCTCGCCCTTCTCCACCGCCCGCTGGTGCTCGTAGGCGCGCTGGGCGATGCGCTGCTGCACGTATCCGCTGCGCAATGCCTCGACGAAGCCGCCCCGCTCGTCGATCTCCGCCATCACGGCGCCGATCGCTTCGTCCATCCGGTCGGTGAGCGCCTCGACGAACCAGCTTCCCCCGAGCGGATCCACCGTCTGCGCCACTTCGGTCTCGTAGGCCACGATCTGCTGGACTCGCAGCGCGGTACGGGCGGAAAGCTCGGTGGGGATGGCGAACGCCTCGTCGTACGCGGCGGTGAATACGCTCTGCACGCCGGAGCAGGCGACCGCGAAGGTCTCCAGCGTGGTGCGGGCGATGTTGTTGAGCGGCTCGGCCCGGGTGAGCGAGTGGCCGCCGCAGACGCAGGCCGCCCGCAGCCGCCAGCTCTCCGGCTCCTTCGCCCCGTACTTCTCCTTCAGCAGCCGGGCCCAGATGCGGCGGCCGGCGCGGTACTTGGCGACCTCCTCGAAGAAGTTCGTATACGTGTAGAAGAAGAAGCTGAGCCGGGGCGCGAACGAGTCGGCGGAGAGCCCGCGGGCGAGCAGGTTCTCCACGTAGGCCTTGCCGGCACAGAGCGTGTACGCCATCTCCTCCGCGGGCGTGGCGCCCGCGTCGCGGTAGTGCGAGGCGATGCTGATCGGATTGAAGCGGGGAAGCCGCTTCACGGTGTCCTCGATCAGATCGCACGCGAGCCGCAGGGAGGGCTCGATGGGGAAGAGCCACGCGCCGCGCGCGCCGAACTCCTTCAAGAGATCGTTCTGCACCGTCCCGGAGATGCGGTCGTCGGGAACACCCTGCTTCCGCGCCGCCTCCTCGTACAGGGCGAGGAGGATGGGCGCGGTGGCGTTGATGGTCATGCTCGTCGAGACCTTGTCGAGCGGGATCCCGGCGAAGAGCTCTTCCATGTCGGCGAGCGATCCGATGGAGACGCCCACCTTGCCGACCTCGCCCTCAGCCTCCGGATCGTCGGCGTCGATGCCCAGCTGGGTGGGAAGATCCAGCGCCAGCGACAGTCCCGTCTGGCCCTGGCCGAGCAAGTACTTGAAGCGCTGGTTCGTCTCCCGTGGCGTCCCGAAGCCTGCGTACTGGCGCATCGTCCAGAGCTTGCCGAGATACATGTTGCGGTGGATGCCGCGGGTGAACGGGTACTCGCCCGGCGGCGGCGGGGCCTCTTTCACGTCGTCCGGCCCGTACACGGGCTGGATGGCGATCCCGCTGCGGGTAACGCTCACGGCCGGAACTCCTTCTTGAGAATCGCCAGCTCGCGCGTGATCTCCAGGACTACCTCGCCCTTCTGGTTCTTCCCGCGCAGAAGAAACTTCACCACCCCGGCTTGCCCCGGCTTCCCCATGGAGGAGAGGCGAGGGTCGTCGTCGCTCTTCGACAGCACGGTGCTCTCCGCGAACAGGGTGTCGCCGGAGAACACCGGCGTCAGGTGGCGCCCTTCGTCGTAGGAAAGGTGCGCGAGCGCGTTCTCCTCCGTCTCTTCCGAGGCGAGCCCCGCGACGAAGGCGAAGACGATGCCGCCGTACACCACGCGACGGCCGTCGAATGTCACCTGCGGCTGGTCGTCGCACATCTTCTGGTTGAAATGGAGCTGGGCGGTATTGAGCACGAAGTTCGTCCACATCATGTGCTCGTCGGAGATCGTGCGCCCGCGTGGGTGGACGATGGTGTCGCCGACGGTGAAATCCTCGTACAGGTTGTCGTCGCGGGTGAAGCGATGGCGCGTGCTCAAGGTCATCCCTCCAGCAGCCGCTTGGCGATCACTTCGTACTGGATCTCGCTCGTACCCTCGAAGATGCGGAAGACGCGCGCGTCGCGCCAGAAGCGCTGCGCCGGGAACTCCCGCGAATAGCCGTACCCGCCGAAGATCTGCATCGCCTCGCTGGTCACGTGCTCGGCCATCTCGGCGCAGAACGCCTTCGCCATCCCGGCCTCGAGATCGCAGCGCTTGCCGGTGTCCTTCATCCGGGCGGCGTGGTAGGTGAGCTGCCGCCCGGCCTCCACTTGCGTCGCCATGTGCGCGAGCTTGTGGCCGATGACCTGGAACTCGCTGATCGGCTTTCCGAACTGCGTCCGCTCCTGCGAGTAGCGCAGCGCCGCTTCCAGGGCCGCCTGCGCGACTCCCACCGCGCGCGCCGCCGTCTGGATGCGCGCGATCTCGTAGGTGCTCATCAGCTGTCGGAAGCCCTTCCCTTCGACGCCGCCGAGGAGGTTCTCCGCCGGCACCTCGTACCCGTCGAACTGCAGCGCGTAGGAGTTCATCCCCTTGTAGCCGATGGTCGGGATCGGGCTGCCGGCGAGCTGCGGTGGATGGAACTCGTCACCGGGGGTCTTGGGGATGAGGAGGATGGAGAGCCGGTCGTGCTTGCGGGAGGCCTCCGGATTGGTGATCACCGTCGTGCAGAGCAGATGCGCCTTGTTCGCCCAGGTGCACCAGGTCTTCTCGCCGGTGATGAGGTACTTGTCGCCCTTCTTCACGGCCCGGCACTTGATTCCGGCAGAGTCGCTGCCGGCGTCGGGCTCGGTGAATGCGGCAGCGGCGAGCAGCTCGCCTGTGCAGAGGCCGGGGAGGAACTTCTGCTTCTGCTCCTCGGTGCCGTTCGCCTGCACCAGCGACGCGGTGATGATCATCCGCGTCATCACCGAGCCGACCGAGAGCCAGGCCTTGGACAACTCCTCGGCGACGATGGCCATGGAGAGCGTGTCGAGGCCGCTGCCGCCGTAGTCAGGCGAGAAGATCAGGCCGAAGTACCCCAGCTCGGCCATCTTCTTCACGATGTGCGCCGGGATCTCCGCCGCCTTGTTGTCCAGCTCGTTGGCGACGGGCACCACTTCGCGGTCGGCGAAACCGCGCACGCTCTCGCGGATCTGGACGTGCTCTTCGGTGAGCGCGCCGCCGTTTGGATTCGGGATCGGCATCCTTACCTGCCTCCGTAGGCGGACCGCTTCTTGACGAGAATCTTCCGCTCGTACATGCAGACTTCCTCGCCGCGCTGGTTGGTCCCGGTGGTGCGCACGTGGACGATCCCGCGGTCCGGCTTGCTCCCGCTCTCGCGCTTGTCGAGGACTTCGCTGCGCGAGATCAGCGTGTCTCCCGGGTAGACCCACCGGGGAAAGGTCATGTTCCAGTAGCCGAGGTGCGCGATGGCCTGCTCGGAGAGGTCCTCGACGGTCATGCCGAAGACCACGTTCATCACCAGGAGCGGATGCACCGGCGGCCCGGGATGACCCAGCGCCTGCGCGTGCAGCTTGTTGAAGTAGAGCGGCACCGCATTCATCGTCGCGGTGGCAAACAGCTGCGCCTCGCCGTCGGTGACGGTGCGGCCCCAGTGATGCCGGTACACGTCGCCGACCTTGAAATCTTCGTAGTAACGGCCTCGCTCGACTATCTTGCGAGGTCCGTCCGGTACCGATTCGGCCATGCAGCGAGGGGTAGGTCGCCTGCCGGGTCCAGTCAAGTGTCGCACCGCGTCGTAAGGGCGGTGCATGCGGAAAGTGGACGGGGAGGACCGGGGTGCGTCAAATCATCTCGTGGACTGGCAGGATCCCGAAACCTTTGGACAACGCCGCAGATTTACGCGCAGGGAAGTGCAGCTTCAGGCGCGGGTCCGGGCCGGGGATCGGGAGCTGATCGCCACCGCCGAGAACATCTCGCCCGGCGGCGCGTTCCTGCGGATCGAAGAGCCCGTGGAGGGGGAGGACCTCTTCGCCACCATCCAGCTGCCGCACGGCCGCGGACTTCACGTCCACGCGAAAGTGCGCTGGCGGCGGTCGGAGCCGCCGGGCATCGGGGTGGAGTTCGCGACGTTCCTCGAGGCTCCCTGGGACGAAATCAATCGATTCGCTTGAGCACGTGGAAGGCCACGTTGCTGCGGACCACCGCGCACTCGTTCTTCCGCATGCACAGGGCGGCGGCCCGGAAGGGAACGTTCGACCTGGCACCGACCACGATCGAGCCACCCGGCACCTCTGAGTAGCGATCCTGAAGCGGCTCCATGGCTGTGCCGGAGCGGCATTCATCGAGCAGGTTTCTCGCCAGATCCTCGGCCTGGCGCGGATCGCGCGTGGGGACGCGCGGGTCCACGACCGGGCTTTGGATCGTCGGATCCTGACGTTGCCAGCCGACCTGGACTTGCTGGATCTCGACGCGATTCGCGGGCGCCGTGCAGGATGGCTCGCGCAGCGGCGCCGAAGCGCAGGCGGCGCAGGCCACGGCGCACAGCAGCGAAGCCTTCATCGATCCCCCACGGCGAGAACCCCCGTGAAGAGGTGCATGCCCGTCGAGTCCCCCGCGGGCCCCAGCTCGAAGCTGGTGCGTATCGAGAGCAGCGGAAACGCTCCCAGAGATTGCTCGATCAGGCGCAGGTCGAGGCCTGGCACTCCATAGAGGGTCGTCCCCCGGCTCACGCAATCGAAGTAGAGGCCCCAGGCGGGCCGCGGATCGCGAAGCTTGTCCAGCGCCTGCTGCAGAGTGCGCCGGGCGCCCATCCCGTCGCGCAGGGTGAACGAGATGCTGTGGCCTTCCGGGACGGGCGCACCGGTCTCCAGAGCACCCCGTTCCTCGTCGACGCCGAGGAGCGGAATGGAGACGAAATCCTCGGAAGAGAAGGCTTCGCCAGGCCGCGGGGACAGCCCGAGCGCCACGAACTGGAGCGCCTCGCCGTCGAGGCCGGGCTGTTCCGCGAGAGAGGAGAGCGCTTCCATCGCCGGGCGCGAGTCCAGCTCCAGCAGCGAGCGCCCTTCGGACCGCGTGACCAGCAGCGGCTTGCCGATGGGCTGGTGCGATTGGGCCACCGCGAGCCGTCCGGCGGCGGGGAAGAATGCGCCGACGGCGTGCGCGTAGGCGAGATCGTGATCGAGGAGGAGCCCGCCTTCGACCGCCACGCCACCACCGGCGACCCGGAGCCGGCCGAGCGCCCCGAGCAGCCGCTGCACCGGCGCCTCCGGGTCGGCGAAGACGACGCCGAGCGCCCCTGCACCGGCGCGCTGCGCTGCCGCGCGCAGCTCGTCGGGAGCGTCGCTGCGGAAGGAGAAGAGCTCCGCGCGCTGCTCGAGCGCGAGCACGCCCAGGGCGGGCCCGTCTTCCGTCTCGGCGTCTCCCGGAACCAGCGCCGCAGAAGTCGCGCCGCCGACGATCTGCACGTTGGGTCCCGCGGCGTCGCGCAGCGCCTCGCACAGCTCGACGGACTCGTCGAGGTGCTCGGGAGTGGCCGCGACGATCAGGCACGCGGCCTCATCCAGGCCTCCGGCATCGAGGGCGCGGGTCGCCGCGTCGCGCGCCGCAAGGCGCACGTCCTCGGCCCGGCTGACCGCTGCACCGGCGCGCATCGCACCAAGCATAACCCGTGTCGGCGCGCGTGACCCTGATGTACACCACTTGCGTGCGCCTGCTTCCACCGCTCCTGGTTCTCGCGATGGGCTGTGCCGTGGCGCAAGCCGAGCCAGAGGCGCAACCCGGGCGGGCAAGCCGGCTGACCATCGTCGGAATCAACGACACGCATGGGGCGCTGCTCGCGGCGCGGCCGCCGCGGGGGATTGCCCGGAGCACCGATGGCGAGATCGGAGGAGCGGACTGGTTCGGCGGGTACCTCGAGGCCATTCGGGCGGAAGCGCGCGAGCGCGGGGGCGCGGTCGTCGTGCTCGACGGAGGAGACGAATTCCAGGGAACCTTGATCTCCAACCAGTTCCGCGGCAGGAGCGTCACCGACGTCTACAACGCGCTCGGCGTCACCGCGGCGGCGCTGGGGAACCACGAATTCGACTTCGGGATCCCGGTGCTGGAGGAGCGGATCGCGCAAGCGCGCTACCCGATCCTCGCCGCGAACGTCTTCCTCAAGGGAACCCGGCAGCGGCCGCAATGGCTCAGGCCCAGCGTGCTGATCGATGCGG
Source organism: Deltaproteobacteria bacterium (assembly GCA_005879535.1). Lineage (NCBI taxonomy): Bacteria > Pseudomonadati > Myxococcota > Myxococcia > Deltaproteobacteria bacterium. Next base: position 96,138 of record VBKI01000048.1, read on the forward strand.
GCGGCATCCGGGTGGGGATCGTCGGGTTGGCGACCCGCGACACGCCTCTGACGACCAATCCCGCGCTCGTCTCCCATCTCGACTTCGCCGAAGGAGGTCCCGTCGCGGCAGCCGAGGCGGACGCGCTCCGGGCGCGGGGGGCGACGGTGGTGCTGATCTGTGCCCATGCGGGGCCGGCGCCGCCCGACCGCGAGATCCAGCGCGTCGCCGAGGCCGTGCAGGGGAAGGTCGATGCCATCGTCAGCGGACATCACCACGTCGCGCTCGGACCGCCGCCCTTGGTCGTTGGAAAGATTCCCATCGTGCAGTCCGGGCTGCGGCTGCAGAGCTTCTCGATCATCGAGCTCGAGCTCGATGCGCGCGGCCAGGTCACCTCGTTCAAGGTGAACGAGGCGACCCTGCCCAGATCGGGCGGACCGCAAGCGATCCTGCACGAGTGGCGGGGACAGCCAGCGCAGTGGCGCGGGCGAAGGGTGGAGCCGGACGGGCGCGTCGCGGCCATCCTGCGCAAGTACGACCAGGAGGTGCGGGCGCTGCGCGAGATGCGCGTCGGAGAGACGCGCGTCGACCTGCGCAAAGGCGATTCCGACGACCTGATCGGGAACCTGACTGCCGATGCCTTGCGCTCAGGCGCGGGAGGAGCACTGAAGGCACAGTTCGCGCTGCAGAACGCCGGCGGCTTGCGGATCACGGAGATCCGGGCGGGGCCAGTCCGCTACGGCCAGTTGTTCGATCTGTACCCGTTCGACAACGAGCAGGTGGTGGTCTCGCTACCGGCGAGCCAGCTCCGCAATGCGCTGGAAGCCGTCCTCCACCACGGCAAGGGGCCGATGCGCGTTTCCGGGCTGCGCTACGTGATCGACTGGGACAAGTTCGGCGCCGGCGGAAATGCGAAACCTCCGGACGGAGCGATCGTCGTCCGGATGGTCGACGAGGCCGGCAAGGTCCTCTGTGAAACGCGCAGCTGCAAGGGGGATGCGTGCGACGCCTCTTGCGCACCGGGGACGTACACCGTCGCGGTCACCGATTTCCTCACCAACGGGGGCGACGGACTGACCATGCTGGAGGGTGCGCCGAAGCGGTACGGCGGCATGGCCGTGCGCGACATCCTCGTCGCGTACGTCAAGGCGCACCAGCCGCTCACCGCGGAGCTCCTCGGAGCGGCGTCGACGGGCAAGCCGCCGCGCTGGACCCAGATCGGGTCGCGGCGGATGGGGGAATGAGCCTGGACCTGCTGCTCGACCTCGGTCTGCCGGGCATCGTCTTTCTCGCGCTCTGCATCTGGCTCGTGCGCAGGGTGGTCCGGGCAGCGTTGACGGAGCGCGACCTCGAACGGGACCGCCTGCAGGGGGGGCTCGCCGAAGAGCTCCGGACCGCGCGAGCCCGCGCGCAAGCAGCGCAGCGGCCCCGGCCCACGCCGGTGGAGGCAGCCACGCCTCGCGATCCGGTGCCCGCCGCAGACGGGCGCGGTGCGAATCCCGCGCGATCGATGCGAGCTCTAGCCAGGTCAGTACCGGCGATCGCGGCCTCGCTCGCGGTGGTGGGGCTCTCGCGATCCGTCTACGTGCATTTCGTCGCTGAGCGTCCCTCGGACTTGCTGCGGCCACGACAGGCTTTCAACGAGGAGCTCCGCCCTTTGGCGACCCTGTTGCCGGCCCGTGGCGAGGTCGGCTACGTCACCGACGAGGCCATTCAAAGCCCCGGCGGCGAATGGCAAGGTCCGAAGCAGCGGTTCCTTCAAGTGCAGTACGCCGTCGTGCCCGTCGTGCTCCGGTACGATGAGGATCGCGCCCCGCTCGTCCTCGTCAATGCGACCAGCGAGAAAAGCCTGAACGAATTGGTCGCACGCCGCGGTCTGATCGTGGTTGCGCGCGTGACTTCCGGCATGGCGGTCGCGAGGCCAAAGTGAACGCCTTGTCCGCCGTGGCGGCCATCGTCCTCGGCGGCGCCGGCCTTGCGGCTGCCGCGTTCCCCGAACGCGCGTCGGGCGTCTGCGATCGGGTCCTGCGAGCGATCGCGGCGGTGGTGTTCGGGCTCGGGGCGTGGTCGGCGGGATATGCGGCATCGCTGCTCGCCTTTGGCGCCGGCGAGTCCGTGCGCGTGGTGAAGGACCTTGCGATTGCGCTTTGCGGCTTTGCGCTGATCGCGGTGCGACGCCGGCCGGCACCGCCCCAGGTTTCCGGCGAGGTCGACGACGAAGCGCCTCGCTGGCTCATCGGGGTATTCGCCGTCGCCTGCGCCGTGTTCTGCCTCGTCTTCGTCGAGCACTCCATCCGCGCGCCGGAAGGGGGTTTCGACGCCTGGATGCTTTGGAACTCGCGCGCCCGGTTCCTCGCCCGGGCCGGCGACGATTTTCGGGTCGCCTTCTCTCCGCGGCTGCTGTTCTGGACGCATCAGGACTACCCTTGGCTGCTGCCGGGGTTGGTGGCGCAGTGGTTCCTCATCACCCGGACCGAGTCGCCGGCGATTCCCGCGGCGGTGGGCCTCGTGTTCGGGGCAGCCACGATCGCAGTCGTCACCTGCTCGTTGGCGCGGCTGCGGGGTGCTCGAGCGGCCCTGGTCGGCGGCCTCGCGGTGGCGAGCCTGCCGTGTTTCGCCGCGATCGGCGCGAGCCAGCAGGCGGACATTCCGCTCGCGGCCTTCGTTGCCTTGGCCGCGGCGCTGGTTGCGATGGCGGTCGACGATCGGCGCAAACCGCTGCGCCCGTTGCTGCTGGCGGGATTCGCTGCCGGGCTCGGCGCCTGGACGAAGAACGACGGGCTCGTCTACCTGATATCCATCGCGGCGGCTTTGCTGCTCCGCCTCCGCGACGTCCGGGCAGCAGCGATCTTCGCACTCGGTAGCGTTCCTGTGCTCGCCCTGCTCTGCGCCTTCAAGCTCGGTCTTTCTCCGCCCAACGATTTCCTGCTCTTCACGACGCGCGCGGACCTGGTCGCGCGGTTCGTGGATGCGCGGCGTTGGGTGGAGGTGATCCGCCTCACGCTGCGGCAGGCGGTCTACTTCCAGGACTTCGCGCTGTGGGCGGCAGCGGCGGCGGTGCTCGGGGTCATCATCCGTCGGAACCTGCGCGCGGATCCGGCGCCGTCCGTGCTTGGTCTTTCGGTGCTGCTCGCGCTCGGGTGCTTCGGCGCGATCTACGTGCTCCAGCCGCATTCGCTGAAGTGGATGTTCTGGAGCTCCGCCTCAAGGCTGTTCGTGCAGATGTGGCCGGCGGCCGTCGTGGCGCTCGTCGCGGCCGTTCCCTGGAAGGGGGCCGCCATCGAGCTCGAAGATCGCTGAAGCAAGTCCGGATGGCCCTGCGTCTCGCTCCTACTGCTCCGCTCGCAGGGCCGCCTCCGTCGCCTCCAGCATCGGCTCCGCCACCACCGGACGTCCCGTCGCGTGCTCCATCCACAGATCCGGCAGCACGCGTCCGTACGACGCCGCCCGCTCGAACTCCTTCCCGAAATTGCCTCCGCGCAGCTTCTGCTCGAGCTGGAACTCGATCAGGTGTCCGATCGGATACCGGTACAGATAAAGAAAGCTGTTGATCATGTGCGAGTAGATCGCGAGCTGCGGATTGCCCGGCTTTCCCAGCACGGGCGCGTAGTACTGGTCCCAGTACTTCCGCGCGATCGCCACCGTCGCCTCCCGAAGCTGCGCCGGCGTCGCCTCCGTATGGTCGTACATCCAGTGCCACACGTCGAGATCGACCAGCGCCGGCCCGGCGATCTCCCAGGAGTCCCAGAACGTCTTCAGCGCCCGGGTATGCTCCACGCGCGGATCCGGCTTCGCCGCGCCCAGCAGCTCCAGGTCGCGTTGCTGGAAGGTGAACGCCAACGCCTCGGTGAACGCCGTCCCCGGAACGCCCTGCAGGAGCGTGTCGTCCACCTGGTACAACGAGAACACCTGCTCGACGTTGTGCCCGAGCTCGTGGACGGCGACCGTGCTGTAGTTCCGATAATCCATCCCGTCCGGGTTCACGCGCACGCGCAGATGCGGCGAGTCGCCAGGCCCCCACCAGGAGTACATCTCGCTCCTGCGCCCCGCCTGCAGCGCGTGCCCCGACCCGCGCGCCGGGTCCACCACGATGCGCGCGTCGAGGTATCGGGCCTTCTCCGCCGAGAACCCCAGGGCCTGCAGGATCCGCGGGAGGTCCTTCTTGTACGCCTCCGGCGTGGGGTAGCGCGCCCGCGTCAGCTTCGAGAGCTCCGCCTCCGGCTGCTTCTCGACGAAGCCCGCGTACCAGATGTCGAACGGTTCCAGCGCCCGTCCCAGCCGCTTCTGGATCAGCGCGGCGACTCTGGGCACCAGCGGCGATCCCAGGATCTGCGTCAGGAGCGCGCGCACGCGCTGCTCCGGGATCTCGTCGTCGAGCTGGAAGTTTCGATCGATCAACGTCGCCGCCATCGGCGAGTCCTGGTCGAGCTGCCGTACAGCGCGGAAGTCGGCGAGGAGCACGGCGTATCGCTGATCCGGCTCGCGCTCAGGCGAAAGCGACGGCTGCGCCGGCCGCCTCCCCTGCTTCTTCATCTGCTCCGTCTCCACCTCTTCGGGAGGCGTCGCGGTGAGGGCGTTGCTCGCCGGATTCCATTCGACCCGCGGATCGTCGATGACCGCCTTTGGAATGGTCTGCGTGACGATGCGCTCCATCACGTCGCGGATGAGCCGTTGCCGGGTCAGCGCCAGCGCCTTGTCGGGCTCCGCGTAATCGACCTTGATCTGATCGCGGAGGTTCCAGTGCGTCAGCAGACGCACGCCTTTGGGAAACAGGCGGCGTCCGTCGGGCGCCAGCACATGATGCATCCAGACGTTGTAGCCGGCGATGTAGGCGTCGGCGTCGGCGATCGCCTTGGCGACCGCCTGCAGCGCGGCTCCGCTCGGCCGCACCGCGAAACGCCGCGTGAGACGCGCGTGGGCCCACTGCTTGCGCGACCAGCGGGGCGCCTGCGAGACCATTTCCTGGAGATCGGGCTGCGGGAAGTTCAGCAGGGCGACGAAGGCGAGCTTCGAGGTGAACAGGTCCTCCGGCAGATGTGCCGAGACGTCGAGGGCCGCGAAGGCCTGGTCGACGTCCATCTGCGGCCCGAGCTCCAGCTCGTTCCAGCTCCGCAGCGCGCGGCCGATCTCCAGCATGTGGCCATCGATCTGCTCGAACGCGGCGGAGAACCGGCCGAGCAGAGCATCGAGCTGCTGCGGGTCGGCGACGAAGGCGTCTTCGACGAAGGCGCGCAGCGCTGGCGCATCCCCGTCGTCCGCCCGCCAGTACGCGGACACCTGCCGGATGCCGCGCTCCGCGCGGGCACGGGACGGCTCACCGTGCTTCCGCACCAGCGCGGCGACGAGGCCCGCCTGGTCCGCTTCGATTCGGGCAGACTTCGCCGCCGCTGGCGTTGCCTGGACGGAAGCACCCGGCTTCTCGGCGCCCGTGGTCTTGCAGCCCGACCACGCGGCGAGGACTGTCAGGGCGAGCGCGCCGCGGCGCGCCGGTGAAAGGAACGGAGATCGCATGGGGCGGGACTTCTAGCACCGTTCGTGACGCTTCGCGCGTCACCCTGCCTGCGCTCGCCAGCCGTCGTAGGCTGAAGCGGTGCGCACACAGCCGATCGTGCAGCCTTCGCTGCATGGCTTGCTCGCGTGGAACTGCTGCCGGAGATCGTCGAGCGAGTATGCGGCGAGGTCCCGCTCGAATGCCCCCCGCGTCTGACTGCACCACGCGACCTTGCCGGACTCGTCCACGTAGAGGTACCGCGAGCCGGCGCGACAACGAAACGGCGCGCTTCCGCCTTCGATCAGATCCTCGCGGTAGTCGGCCGCCTCGCGGCCTCCGCGCCCGAGCAGATGCTTGACCTCCCGGTAAGTCGCGAGCTCCTCCGCGGACAGGTTCAAGCGGCCCGAGCCGTCATGCAGAAGGATGATGCGCGGAGTCAGCCCGTGCGCGCGGGCAAAGCGAACGACCTCGAGCGCCTCCGCGGGCGGCGCGCTGCCGATCACGGCGCTCACCACCACCTGAAACCGCGCGCGCCGCGCGAGCTCCCGAAGCTTGACCCGGAGGGGGTCGAGAACCTTGACGGTGACGGCGTTGCGCTTCACGCCATCGACGCTGATCTGCAGATCGGTCAATCCGGCATCGTTCAAGGCTTCGATCAGCTTCGGCGTGAGCAGGTATCCGTTGGTGATCAGCTGCCGGCGACGGAACCGGAGCTCGCGCATTCGCGCGACGATGCGGACGAGCTCCGGGTGAAGCGTCGGCTCGCCACCGGTGAGGCACACCACCCAGGTGCGCAGCTCGCGCAGCTTCAACAGCCGCTCGTCGAGCGCGGCGAAGGGGACGGGAGGGGAGTGATCGTCGTACTCGTTGCAATAGCCGCAGCTCAAGTTGCAGCGCCGGGTCACCACGAGCTGGGCAAGGAAGGGACCAAACCGCAACCACTCGGCGATCGTCAGCCTGCCCTTGGGCGCAGCGCGAGTACGTTCGATGGCGTCGTCAGGTGCGATGGTGCCCGAAAGCACCGGCAAGCGGAGGGTCATTGCGGAGCCTCCCCGGTGCGCACGCCGCGGAGTCCGAGCGATGCGCGCGCCAGCACCAGCGCGCCCCAGACCGTCTCCGGGATGAACTGCATCACGTGGTAGAGGACGCCGACGGCAAGGCCTTGTTCCGGGCTCGCACCCACGGCGACGCAGGCGGCAGTGGCGCCCGCTTCGAAGAGGCCGAACTGGCCCGGCGTGACCGGGATGGCATTGGTGAGGTTCACGAAGAGGAGAACCAGCGCCGCGCCAGCAAAACCCGGCGCGATTCCCACGGCTCCCATCAGCAGCGCAATCTGCCCGAGATCGAGCAGCCACAGGACCGCCGTCTGTGCGAAAACGAGCAGGGCCGAGCGCCGATCGGCGAGCAGCGCGAGGCCGTCGGCGATCCGCTGCCGTAGACCGCTCCGGCGCGCTCGGCCGCTCCGGACCAGCCAGACGGCGACGCCCAGCCCGAGGAAGGCACCGACGCCGACGAGCCCCAACACGACCGAGGTGCGCGTCCCGAGATCGAGCATGAACGGCAGCGGCAAGGCGATGAGCGCCAGCATCGACGTGTTCAGGATCTCCTCGAGGACCACGACGGCGATGGCGCCGACCACCGGGACGCCGTGGCGGCGCACGAGGAGAACGCGTACCGCCTGGCCCGATCGCGCGGGCAACACATTGGTCGTCGCGCAGCCGGCCAGGTTGTAGTGGTAGAGCGTCCACGGCGAAATGCGCTGCATCGGAGCCAGCATCAGGGCCCAGCGCCAGGCCTTGACCGGGTGCAGCACCACCATGTGACCGACGGCGCACAACAGTACCAGGCGGTAATCGGCGCCACCGAGCGCACGGGCGAGCGCCGCAGGGTCGAACCGTGTCGCGAAGAACCAGCCGAACGCGGCGAGCAGCCCGATTGCGAGCAGCCATCGCAGAGCGCCAAAACGCATCGGACCACCCCTCGCGGCCCAGACCTTTAGCAAAACGGGCTTCCATGCTCAAAGGCACCGCGACGTGCATGTACGTGTTGACGGGCGCGGTTCACGTCGTAAGTTCCGCGCCCATGCCCGATCAGCCCTCGTTCCTTGCGCGCCTGTGGCTCGCCATCGTCTCCTGGTTCCGCATCGTCTTCGACGCCCGGTTCGCAGCGCAGGTCGCCGCTCTTCGTCGAGCCCGCCCGCCTCTGCCCGCAACGGCGGGTCCGCAGCCCGCCGGTCCGGCGCTCCACCTGCTGGCGCTCCTGCAGCGAGAGGGGCGCCTGATCGACTTCTGCGAGGAGGAGCTGGCGGGCTTTTCCGACGCACAGGTGGGAGCTGCCGCCCGCACCGTGCACGACGGGTGCCGCAAGGCCGTGCGCGAGGCTTTTACGCTCGCTCCGGTGCGCGCGGAGACGGAGGGCAGCAGCGTCACGCTCCCCGCCGGTTTCGATCCCCACGCCGTTCGTCTCACGGGTAACGTCACCGGAAGTCCGCCGTTTTCGGGCGTCCTCCGCCACCACGGCTGGAAGGCTACGCAAGTGCGGATGCCAGCGGCGGCCGGCGACGCCACCGTCATTGCTCCTGCCGAGGTGGAGCTGCCCTGATGGACCCGCGTTATTCGGTCGGCATCGACCTCGGCACCACCAACAGCGCCGTCGCGGAGGTCGACCTCGCGATCGAGCCCGCCGGCCCCGGCGAGCCGCTGCCCGCTCCGTTGCCGGTGGAGATCCTGCAGATGGTGGCGCGGCAGGAAATGGCCGCCCGGGAGCTGCTGCCGTCGTTCATCTATCTGCCTCCGTCGCACGAGGACCTCGGCCCTTTCGTCGTCGGCGCTCATGCCCGCGACCGCGGAGCCCAGGTCCCGGGCCGTCTGGTCAGCTCGTCCAAGAGCTGGCTCTCCCATCCGGGCGTCGATCGGCGTTCCCAACTGCTGCCTCCGGCGGCGGATCCGGAGACGCCGAGAATCTCGCCGCTGGAGGCGGCGGCCCGCATCCTCGGACAGATCCGCGAAGGCTGGGAGGCGGCCCACGCGCAGGAGGGCGCGTCCCTGGCAGACCAGGCCGTCACGTTGACCGTGCCGGCCTCGTTCGACGCCGCGGCACGCGATCTGACCGTGCAGGCGGCGGCGCAGGCGGGCCTTGCGAAGCTCACGCTCCTCGAGGAACCGCAGGCGGCGCTCTACGCCTGGGTCGACGCCGCCGGCGACGAATGGCGCAGGCACGTGCGTCCGGGCGACGTCATCCTCGTCGTCGACGTGGGCGGCGGCACCAGCGACTTCTCGCTCATCGCGGTGGGCGACGAGGAGGGTCGCCTGGCGTTGACCCGCCTCGCGGTCGGCGATCACATCCTCCTCGGCGGCGACAACATCGACCTGGCGCTGGCGCATGTCGTGAGCGAGAAGCTGAAGGCGCAAGGCACCCGGCTCGATTCCTGGCAGCTCGCCGCCCTGACCCACGCTTGCCGCAACGCCAAGGAGACCGGAACGACGTCGGTCGCCATCCCCGGCCGTGGCAGCGGGCTCGTCGGCGGGACGATCCGGGCAGAGATCACCAAGGCCGAGCTGCGGCAGACCGCGGACGCCTTCTTTCCCGACGTCGAGGTGGACGCGACACCTCTGACCCAGCGCCGCGTCGGACTCGCCACGCTGGGCTTGCCCTACGCGCAGGATCCCGCGGTGACCCGGCACCTGGCCGCGTTCCTGCGCCGGAGCAGCGGCGCGCTGGCGAAGAAGCCGGGCGCCACGTTCCTCCATCCGACCGCCCTCCTCTTCAACGGCGGCGTGTTCAAGGACGCATCGCTGCAGAAGACGCTCGCCTCCCTCGTCGACCGCTGGGTGCGCGCGGAAGGCGGGGCAGAGATCAAGGTGCTCCGCTCCGCCTCGCTGGATCTCGCCGTCGCCCTCGGGGCATCGTACTCGGGCCTGGCCCGGCGCGGTCGCGGCATCCGCATTCGCGGTGGAACAGCGCGCGCGTACTACGTCGGCGTCGAGGCGGCAGCGCCGGCCGTACCCGGATTCGCGGCGCCGGTGCGCGCCGTCTGCCTCGCCCCGTTCGGCATGGAGGAGGGCAGCACGGTCGATCTTCCGCAGCTCCAGGTCGGCGCCGTCGTCGGCGAGACCGCGTCCTTTCGATTCTTCGCTTCCAGCGCCCGCCGCGACGACGTCCCCGGAGCGATCCTCGAGGAAGTGGAAGAGCTCGACGAGCTGCCCGCCATCGAGACGACGTTGCCGGCCGCCGAGGGCAACGCCGGAGACGTGCTGCCGGTACATCTGCGCTCGCACGTCACCGAGGTGGGAACGCTCGAGCTGCAGCTCGTGTCGCAGGCGGGACAGGCATGGAAGCTCGAATTCTCGGTGAGGCAGGAGTGACGCTGCGGTACGCCGTCGGCATCGACCTCGGCACCTCCAATTCGGCGCTCGCATTCGCGGACCTGTCCGAGCCGGATCCGGGTATCCACGTCTTCGAGGTCCCGCAGCTCGTCGATCGGTCGCTCACGCAGCCGCACCAACTGCTTCCCTCGCATCTGTATCTTCCTTCGCCGCACGAAGGGCTCGGCGAGGTCCTGGTCGGCACGTTCGCCCGCGATCGCGGAGCGCAGGTTCCCGGGCGGCACGTCGCTTCCGCAAAGAGCTGGCTCTGCCATCCCTCGGTCGACCGCACCGCGGAGATCCTGCCGTGGGGAGCACCCCCGGACGTGCCGCGGCTCTCGCCGGTGGCTGCGAGCGCGCGCATCCTGCGGCACCTGCGAGATGCCTGGGACGGCGCGCACCCCGAGGCTCCGTTGGGCGAGCAGGACCTCGTCGTCACCGTTCCCGCTTCCTTCGACGAGGGCGCTCGCGCCCTGACCCTGCGCGCGGCGGAGGAAGCGGGTTTGCCAAACGTCATTCTGCTGGAGGAGCCGCAGGCCGCGTTTTACGACTGGACGCGCGTCCACCGCGGGAATCTGGAGGCGCAGCTCGGCGGCGTGCATCTGATCCTCCTCGTCGACGTCGGAGGCGGCACGACCGATCTGACGCTGATCCGGACCCGGCTTCGCGAGGACACGGCACCGGTGCTGGAGCGGATTGCCGTCGGCGATCACGTGCTCCTGGGCGGCGACAACATGGATCTGGCGCTGGCCCGCGTTGCCGAGCAGCGCCTGGGGCAGAGATTGAACGCCGCGCAATTCGGCGCGCTGGTGCAGTCAGCGCGCGTTGCCAAGGAGCTGCTGCTCGCGGACGATGCTCCGGAGCGGACGACGCTCGCGGTAGCGGGCGCGGGATCGCGCCTGATTGGGGGCGCGCTCAGCACGGAGCTGGCGCGCGACGAGGTCCGCGCGCTGCTCGTCGACGGATTCTTTCCCCGCGCCGCGGCCGACGACGCGCCGGCAAGATCGGCGCGCACCGCCGGTCTGGCGGAGCTCGGCCTTCCGTACGCGGCGGACCCGGCCATCACCCGACACGCAGCGGCGTTCCTGAAGCGGCATGCTCGCACCGCCGGCGAGCTGCGGGTCGACGCCGTCCTCTACAACGGCGGCGCCTTGACGCCAAAGCTGCTTGCAGATCGTCTGACGGAGGTGATCTCGGGCTGGGTGGGAACCGCCGTGCGCCAGTTGCGCAACGACGCGCCCGATCTCGCGGTGGCCCGCGGCGCGGCAGCCTATGCGCTCGTCCGGCGCGGACTCGGGCTCCGCATCGGAGGCGGCAGCCCGCGCACCTACTACGTCGGGGTGGGCGACGGCGGCCAGGCCGTCTGCGTCGTCCCCCGCGGCGCTGCCGAGGGGGTGGAGCAATCCCTGGATCGCGACTTCTCTCTCGTGCTCGGGCGCCCCGTGCGCTTCCGCCTCTTCGCTTCAGCGGGGTTCCGCCCCGAGCGCGCCGGCGATCTGGCGCAGGTCGACGACGATCTGACGGAGCTTCCTCCGCTGCAGACCGTCATCCCCGGCGAGGGCGTTGCGCCGGTGCGGCTGAGGGCGGCGCTCACCGAGATCGGCACCCTCGAGGTCTTCTGCGAAGGCGCGCAACGGTGGAAGCTCGAGTTCCAGCTCCGCGCCGAAGCGCGTGAAGCCGGGGCTGTCTCGCAACTGCCGCGCAACATCGACGCAGCCCGCGAGCAGTTGCAAGTCGTCTTCGGGAAGAAGCCGGTCCAGGATGCGAGCGCCAAGGACATGTGGCGCAACCTGGAGCGGGTGCTCGGCGATCGCTCGACATGGACGCTGGCGACGGACCGTGATCTCTGGGGTGTCGTCTGGGCGGGCACGCAGAAGCGGCGCCGGAGCGCGGATCACGAGCGGATGTTTCTCTCTCTCTGCGGATTCCTGCTCCGGCCCGGGTTCGGGGCGCCGCTCGATGCCTGGCGCGTCGAGCAGACCTGGACGCTGTTTGCGCAGGGCCTCACGCATCACAGGGAACCGGCGGTCTGGGCGGCGTGGTGGATCCTCTGGCGCCGCATCGCGGCCGGACTGTCGGCAGACGCGCATCTCGCGTTGTTCGAGGCGATCGGCGCGCACCTGCGGCCCGCGCCGAAGCAGCGCGTCGCAAATCCCGGCAAGCGACTCCCCGGAATGGCGATGGACGAGATGGTCCGCCTCGTCGGCGCACTGGAGCGGCTGCCGGTGGAACGCAAGATCGAGGCCGGAGGATGGCTGCTGGACAAGCTCTCGTCGCCCGCGCGGCCGGCTCCGGGCGTCGCCTGGGCGCTGGGGCGG
>VBKI01000048.1:108307-127257 GCA_005879535.1 Deltaproteobacteria bacterium
CCGTGCCGCCCGACGTGGCGACGGAATGGCTCCAGCGTCTGCTCGAGCTCGACTTCCGCGCAGTCGAGGACGCGCCCTTCGCCGTGGCCCAGATCGCCCGACGTTCCGGCGACCGCGCGCGCGACCTCGACGACCTCGCGCGCGAACGGGCCGCGGCGCGGCTCGAACGCGCTTCCCTTCCGGCCGAATGGGCGCGAGGCATCCGCGAGGTGCAAGCGCTCGGCGAGACGGACGAGCAGCGGGTATTCGGCGAGGCCTTGCCCCTCGGCCTCCATCTGGCCGCGTGAGCATCATCGAGGGATGAACCGCCTCCGCCTCTACCGGATCGCGCTCGGCCGCAAGTCGCCGACGCCTCTGGGCGCCTTCGTCCGCGGCCTCGCAGCCGGCGCGATCGGCGCCGGCGCCCAGTCGCTCTTCTTCGCCGCCACGCGACGCTGGGCCCCGACACCGACGAAGTTGCCCCGGCACCTGCGCAAGCCCGAGCAGAAGGCGCAGTCCGAATCCAGCGAACAGACCGTGGCCCGGCGCACGGTCGAGGGACTGATGAAGCGCGGCCCTCTCGAAGAGGCGCAGAAAGCGCGGGCCGGGACTGCCGTGCATTACATCTTCGGCGCGCTCTGGGGCGGCATGTACGCGCTCTGCCGCGAGAGCTTCCGCACCTCACCCACGCTGTTCGGCGCCACGGTGTGGGCCGCGAGCGACAACCTGCTCCTGCCCGCTTTTCGCGTCGCCGCCTGGCCGCAGCACTACACCCTCGAGGAGCACCACTATGCGCTGCAAGCCCACCTCGCCTATGGGCTCGCGACCGCATCGGCGTACGCGCTCCTGCGCGATCTGGGCCCGGTGCCGCTGAAATTGGTTCCCGCTTTGCTCGGGCTGCAGGCCTGGGCGTACTGGCTGCGCACGCCGCCGATGCGGCTGATCGCGCGCAAGAGACCGCTTCCGCAGCGGTTCCTCGCCAGCGCAGTGCAGAGATCGGCGCTGGCCTAGGACTCGGGTGGGGCTGTAGTTTGACACTCCGGCGAAAGGCCTGCTACCGATCCGTCCCGGCGGGCGCACGCTCGCCCCGAGACCACAGGGCGGCGGACCCGCCCGCAACAAAGAGAAGGTTCCTTCATGGCGCAAGGTACTGTGAAGTGGTTCAACGACAGCAAGGGATTCGGCTTCATCTCGCAGGAAGCGGGGGAGGACGTCTTCGTCCATCACACCGCCATCCAGATGGATGGCTTCCGCTCCCTGACCGAAGGCGACCGGGTGGAGTTCGACGTCGTCAAGGGCCCGAAGGGGCTGCAGGCGCAGAACGTGCGGAAACAGTGAAGTAGCCTCTCATTCCCGCGTCAAGGTCCGCCAGCTCAGGCTCTGCTCGGCAACGTGCGTCTCGTCGAGCCGGCGCCGGTGCGCGGCAAGCAGATCGCTGCGCGTCAGCATCCCGATGGGCTTGTGCGGCGCGGCCCGGGACACCACCGGCAACCGCCCGACTTCCTCCTGCACCATGTGGTCCGCGGCCTCCCGCAGCGAGGAGTCCTCGAACGCCACCGCCACCGGCCTGCGGATCAACTCGCGCACGCGCGCCGATCCCTGGCGCTCCGGGTCGAGCAGATCGCGCCGCGTGACCACCCCCACCAGATCGCCCGCGGCGTCGACGACCGGGAAACCCTGGTGGCTCGACCCTTGTCCATGGCCCGCAATCCAGCCCCGCACGGCTTCGAGCAGGTCGTCGGCATTCAACGTCACCACGGGCTTCGAGGCGCAGAGGCCGACCGTCACCTGATCGAGGAAGTCCGCCGCGTACTCGCCGGGGACGCGCACTCCGCGCCGGGCGATCTTCTCGGTCATGATGGTGTTGCGCATCATCAGGCACGAGAGAAGGAACGACGCCGTGCAGCCGCCGAGCAGCGGCAACAGCCCGATCGGCTGCCGTGTGGTCTCGAAGGCGAACACCACCGAGGCGAGCAGTGCCCGCGATGCGCCGGCAAACATCGCCGCCATGCCGACGAGCGCCGCGATGCGGGGATCGACTCCCAGGTGCGGGAAGCTCCGCGCCACGACCTCTCCGAGAAGACCGCCGAGCGCCCCGCCGATGGTGAAGAGCGGCGCCAGCGTTCCTCCCGAGGTGCCGCTGCCGAGCGAGATCGACCAGGAGATGAACTTGAGGCCGCCCAGGAAGAGCAGCGCCTCCCCCGCGATGTCGCCGGAGAGGATGCGGTCGATGTTGTCGTAACCGACGCCCAAGGTGTGCGGAGCGAAGTAGCCGCACACGCCGACCGCTACCGCCCCGATGGCCGGCCACCACATCCAGTGGATCGGCAGGTGATCGAAAGCGTCTTCGACCGCGTAGACGATCTTCGTCACCGCCACGGCAGCCACGCCGACCGCCGCCCCGAGCACGACGTACACCGCCAGCGCCGCCTCGCCCGGCTGCGCGATGTTCGGCATGGCGAAGGCCGGCGGGATCCCGACGAACGCGATGCGCACCGCGGTGGCCGCCGCGGCGGCGAGCGCGACGGGAATGAGGGACCGCGGCCGCAGCTCGAAGAGGAGAAGCTCGACGGCGAGGAGCACCGCCGAGACCGGGCTGCCGAAGGTGGCGGTCATTCCCGCGGCGGCGCCGGCAGCCAGCAACGTCTTTCGCTCGACGGCGGTGGTGTGCAGGAGCTGGCCGAGCAAGGAGCCGAGAGCGCCGCCCGTGGCGATGATGGGGCCTTCCGCACCGAACGGCCCGCCGGTGCCGATGGAGATGGCCGCGGAGACGGGCTTGAGCACCGTAACCCGGGCGGGGATACGGCTCTTGTTGAGCAGAACCTGCTCCATCGCTTCGGGAATGCCGTGGCCGCGGATGGCGGCCGACCCGTAGCGCGCCATCAGCCCGACGACGACCGCGCCGGCGATCGGCACCAGGATCACGAGGGGGCCCAGCCGGTTGGCGGCGGGCGAAACGAAGACGCTCGAGACCCTTCCATAGAAGGCGAGGTTCGTGACGAAGCCGATCAGGCGCGTCAGCGCCTGGGCGACCACCCCCGCGGCGGCGGCGATGACGATCGAGAGCGCGCAGATGAAGACGACCCGCGCGTCGACCAAGGCACGCTCCGGCGGGACTCGCGCTTCCAACAAGGCCGGCCCCAACGAAGGCGCGACCGGGAGTCCTTCTGTCGTTTGTCCACTGGCGATCTCGCTAGGCATTGGCCCGGTCTTGTAGGGCTGCTCCGGGCCGGCGGCAAGATCGCTGTCAGTGCACGGTAAACGCGCGCGCCAGGCGGCGCGCCCGCGGGCTGCGGCGCATCCGGCGACTGATCTTCGTCTCGCGCCTGCGCGCCCGCTTCGACGGTATTGGCAGCGCCGAGCGCCCCGTCTTGAGGAGCTCCAGCAGCCCCTTCTCCACGCCGTGGCTCCGCGCTTCCACCAGCTCGTCCACGGTCTTGAAATACGTGTCGAGGACGGTGCCGTTCTCGAAGCTGCGCAGGACCGAAGGCCAGATGTAGCTCGCCTTGCACACCGCCGGCGTATTGCCGAGCTGTGCCGCCGTCTCCTTCACGGCCGCGACGACCATCTTCCTGCGATCGGTGCGGCCCTCGACTTCCTCGGTCTTCAGGCGCGCCAGGGCGCAGGCGGCGATCAGCGTCCCCGCCCAGGTCCGGAAGTCCTTGGCGGAGAACCGCTCGCCCATCACTTCCTTGATGTAGTCGTTGATGTGCCGGCGGCGAATGTTGACGACGGCGCCATCCTCTCCGGCGTACTGGAAGAGGTCCTTGCCGGGTAGCTTCTTCAGCTCGCGGACGATGCGCGCGACCCGCCGGTCGCGCAGCTCCTGCACCTGCTCCTTTCCCGCCTTGCCGCGGTACTGGAACCGGACCGTGTCTCCTTTGACGCTCGCGTGCCGGTTCTGCAGCGTGGCGATCCCGAAGCTGCCGTTTTCCTTCGCATAGACCTGGCTTCCCGGACGCATGAAGCAGGTGGAAAGAATGCGAAGGATGCACGCCATTACCTTCTCGCGCGGAAGCCCCGGCAGACGCATTCCCCGATCGATGGCCTTGCGCATCTGCGGCAGCGCGCGGCCGAACGCGACCAGCCTGCCGAACTTCTTCTGTTCGCGAACGCGGACCGCGCCCTCGCTGTAGCGGTATTGCCAGCGACCTTTCTTGTCCTTGCCGACGGCCTGGAGCTTCGCTCTCGGATTGGGGTTGATCGCGACTTCGGTCCACGCCGGCGGCAGGCGCAGCGCGCGCAGACGCGGAAGCTCGCGCTTTGGCGCTCCGGCATAACGAAACCCGCTCTTGAGAGACCCGACCCGCCTGTATCCGCTCCGCTGCAGCAACTCGATCTGTGTCATCCGCCTGCAACATTGCTGCACGGGCCCGGCGGATGCTCGAAGGCTCGCCCGCTCCCCGGATGGGCTTGCTGACCTGGCCCGCGGGGATTGTGCCGCCGCGGCGCGGTGTTTTAGCGCACCGGGAGGCGCTCAGGAGCATCCAAGAAGTCGCCCGGTCCTATTTGCGATGGCAAACTCGGTCGCTGGAAGCGCGTCCGGGCGCTTGATTTTACGTACCGAATCTTGGTAGTTGCAGCGCCCCTTTTCCGGGGGGCTTTGAGGAAGGCTAGGAAGACGTGGCGAACATCGACTTCATCCGCAACATCGGCATCTCCGCCCACATCGATTCGGGCAAGACGACCCTGTCCGAGCGCATCCTCTATTACACGGGGCGCATTCACCAGATCCACGAGGTGAAGGGCAAGGACGCCGTCGGCGCGAAGATGGACTCGATGGACCTGGAGCGCGAGAAGGGGATCACCATCCAGTCCGCTGCCACGTACTGCGAGTGGGATGCCACCGATGGCGCCCGCGAGACGCACAACATCAACATCATCGATACTCCCGGACACGTCGACTTCACCATCGAGGTGGAGCGCGCGCTGCGCGTGCTCGATGGCGCCATCCTCGTGCTCTGCTCGGTGTCCGGCGTGCAGTCGCAGTCGATCACCGTCGACCGGCAGATGCGGCGCTACAAGGTTCCCCGGCTGGCGTTCATCAACAAGATGGACCGCGCGGGCGCGAACGCGTTCCGCGTCACCCAGCAGCTTCGCGAGAAACTGAACCACAACGCGGTGCTGATGGAGCTGCCCATCGGCGCCGAGGACAAGTTCCAGGGCGTCATCGACCTGGTGACGATGAAGGCGCACTACTACGACGGGGAGAACGGCGAGAAGGTCCGCACCGAAGAGATTCCCGCCGAGCTGCTCGAACAGGCGAAGACCATGCGGCATGACCTGATCGCCGCCGCCGCCGAATACGACGACAAACTCACCGAGCTGTTCCTCGAGGACAAGGAGCCCACCGTCGAGGACATCCGCCGCGGCGTGCGCGCCGGCACCCTCCAGCTCAAGCTGACGCCGGTGTTCTGCGGTTCGGCATACAAGAACAAGGGCGTCCAGCACCTGCTCGACGGCATCGTCTACTACCTCCCGAATCCGAAGGAAGTGGTGAACGAGGCGCACGACCAGAGCAAGAACGAAGAGAAGCTGGTGCTCGCCTCCGACCCGGCGAAGCCGTTCGTGGGGCTCGCCTTCAAGCTCGAGGACGGCCGCTACGGACAGCTCACCTACCTGCGCATGTACCAGGGCAAGGTCGCGAAGGGCGACTTCATCGTCAACTCGCGCGACGGCAAGAAGGTGAAGGTGCCCCGCCTGGTCCGCATGCACGCGGACGAGATGCACGACATCGATTCCGCGCAGGCCGGCGACATCATCGCCATGTTCGGCGTGGATTGCGCCTCCGGCGACACGTTCACCGACGGCACGGTCAAGTACACCATGACCTCGATGCACGTTCCGGACGCCGTCATCTCGCTTGCCATCGCCCCCAAGGAAAAGACCGGCGCGGCGAACTTCAGCAAGGCGCTGAATCGCTTCACCCGCGAGGACCCGACGTTCCGCGTCCACCGCGACGAGGAGTCGGCGCAGACCATCGCCTCCGGGATGGGCGAGCTGCACCTCGAGATCTACATGGAGCGCATCAAGCGCGAGTACGCCTGCGAGGTGGTGGTCGGACAGCCGCAGGTGGCGTATCGCGAGGCCATCCAGCAGCGCGGCGAGTTCGCCTACACCCACAAGAAGCAGACCGGCGGCTCCGGCCAGTTCGCCCGGGTCGCCGGGTACATCGAGCCGCTCCCGGACGACGCAGTGGAAGTCTACGAGTTCGTCGACGACGTGGCGGGTGGCGCCATTCCGCGCGAGTTCATTCCCGCCTGCGACAAGGGCTTCAAGGAGGCGATCAAGAAGGGCTCCCTGATCGGCTTCCCGGTGGTCAAGGTCCGCTGCGTGATCAACGACGGGCTCTCGCACGCGGTGGATTCCAGCGAGCAAGCCTTCAAGACCGCGGCGCTGATGGCATTCCGGGAGGCCTACGACAAAGCCAAGCCGGTGATCCTCGAGCCGATCATGAACGTCGAGGTGCAGGCGCCCGAGGAGTTCCAGGGCGCGGTGGTGGGCCAGCTCAACCAGCGGCGCGGCATCATCCAGAACACCGAGACCGTGGAAGGCTACCTGATCGCCAGCGCGCACGTGCCCCTGTCGGAGATGTTCGGATACTCGACGGATCTCCGCTCGGCGACGCAGGGCAAGGGCGAGTACTCGATGGAGTTCGCCAAGTACCAGCCGGTCCCGCGGGCGACCCAGGAGCAGATGATCAAGGAGTTCCGCGAGAAGCAGGCGGCAGCGAAGAAGTAGTTCCAGCGAAATTTCATCGAAGACTTGACGCGCCCCGCCGTCGACACCCGCGGTCGCGCGTCCTTACCTTCCCGTATGCGCGGTCTGCTCGCCGCCGCACTTGTCGCGTCATCGTGCGTTTCCACTGCACGCGCGCCGGGCGGGGCCGCCGCGCCGGATGCCGGATCTAGTGCGCCAGATGGGGGGACGCCTCCGGCGACTCCGGCGGTGCGCGAAGTCGATCCTGATGCTCCTTATCCCGGCAATGCGCCCACGCTGCTCGACGGCGACACCAAGACGCTGCTTGCCGTCTCGCGCGATGGCAGATACGCCGTCGTCTCGAACGACGTTCTCCGCTTTTGCACCAACAACCCACATTCCGGTCCGCCCTGCGACCCCTCGTACGACATCCCTCTCCGGCTGGTCACTGCCGGTGCGGGATCGCTCGCGCTCGGCGTCAGCGGAAGGTCAGCGGAGTTCTCCCGCGACAGCCGCTTCCTCTTCGTCTACGGGTCCAGCGGAAGGTTCATCGCGCATGCCGACGGCACGCGTCTTCGTCCGAATCCGCCGTATTCCTCGGTGGGCAGATGGCTCTACTCATTGCGCGGCGGAGACCTCGTTCGTCAGTCCGATCTGGATGACGACGCGTCCGTGGTGCTCGCAGCGACCGACAATGCTGGCGCGGTCCTGTCGCCGGATGGAGAGTCGATCGCGTACTGCCCTTCATCCGGCTGCTTCCTGCAGTCGCCGATCGGTGCTTTGCCACTGCCAATCCGCTCCGGAACGGTGATGTGGTGGGCGCCGGAAGGCACATGGCTGTTCATCTATCCGTGCACGTACGTCGATCTCCCCGGGAGAACCGCTTCGGTCTGCGATTCCATCGCTCCGCGCACGTGGGCGCAGCGCGCAGGCGACACCATCGCGTTCGTCAGCGCCGGGAGCGCCGGATTGGATGTGCACGTCCGCAATCTCGTCACCTCGACGGAGGTCGTCTTCCCGGCAGCTCCTTCGGCAGGATGGGTCCTGTTATCGCCGGACGCACGGAGAGTCGTGAGCGGCGTCGCCGAGTCCACCGATCCCGCCGGACCGGTGACCTTGTTGGAGGCTCCGTCGAGCGGCGGGCCCTGGACGACGCTCGGCTCCAACGTCGAGCGCTGGTCGATGAGCGCGGACTCGCGGTTCGTCGGGATGGCTCGTTTGCAGGGCCAGCCGCAGATCTCCGTGGATGGCGCTCCCGGAGTCGAGGTTGGCGCGCCTGGCCTCGATCTGAGCGGCGGGCTGGCGCCGATGTTCGAACCCGCCGATGGCTTCGGGAAAGCGGTGTTCTACGAGTGGGACCCCGGCCGCATGGGTCTGCACTCCGTCATCGGAAATGCGGACGGCAGCGGCGACTGGATGCGCCTCCCGAAAGGGGCCGATTGCCTGGAATGGCGCGGCCACACGGCGCTGTGCTGGAACGGCAACTTGTACGCCGTTCGCGGCGAGCAGACGGGCCTGCTGGCGCGCGGCGCCAACGGGTACACGGTGGCTCCGGCGGCAGGAAAGATCTTCTTCGTCGGCCCAGCCGGCCTTTCGTCCGTCGATCTGCCGGGACCCTGACCGGAGAGATCAGACCTCCACCCGCGGCAGGTTCTTCATCGATTTCTCCACCGCTTCCCGCGGGTATTCGAAATCCTCCAGCTTGCCGGCGAAGTACTGGTCGTAGGCGCCCAGATCGAAATGCCCGTGCCCGGAGAGATTGAAGAGGATGACGCGCGACTTCCCTTCCGCGTCTGCCTTCTTCGCCTCGTCGATGGCGGCCTTGATCGCGTGCGAGCTCTCCGGGGCCGGAATGATCCCCTCGGACCTCGAGAACGTCACCGCCGCCTCGAAGCAGGAGCGCTGCGGATACGCCACTGCCTCGATCAGCTTGTCATCGAGCAAGCGTGAAACGAGCGGCGCAGCGCCGTGGTAGCGAAGCCCGCCCGCGTGGATGCCGGGCGGCATGAAGTCGTGTCCGAGCGTGTGCATCTTCATGATCGGAGTCATCCCCACCGTGTCGCCGTAGTCCCAGGTGTACACACCCTTCGTAAGCGACGGGCAGCTCGTGGGCTCCGCCGCGACCAGGCGGACGGCGCGGCCGTTGATCTTGTCCCGAGCGAACGGCAGCGCGATGCCCGAGAAGTTGCTGCCCCCGCCGTGGCAGGCGATGACGACGTCCGGGTACTCCCCTGCAAGCTTCATCTGCTCCTGCGCCTCGAGCCCGATCACCGTCTGGTGCATGCAGACGTGGTTGAGCACGGAGCCGAGCGAGTACTTCGTATCGTCGTGCGTCGCCGCGTCCTCCACCGCCTCGGAGATGGCGATGCCGAGCGATCCGTTCGAGCGCGAGTCCTTCGCCAGGATGCTCCGCCCGGCGACGGTCTTGTCCGTCGGGGATGAGAACACCTTCGCTCCCCAGGCCTGCATCATCGAGCGCCGGTACGGCTTCTGCTCGTAGCTGATGCGGACCATGTAGACGGTAACCTCGAGGCCGAAGAGCGAACCGGCGAAGGCCAGCGAGCTGCCCCACTGCCCTGCTCCGGTCTCGGTCGCAAGCCGCCTCACGCCCTCCTTCGCGTTGTAGAACGCCTGCGCCACCGCGGTGTTCGGCTTGTGGCTGCCAGAGGGCGAGACGCCCTCGTACTTGTAATAGATGTGCGAGCGCGTGCTGATGGCGCGCTCGAGCCGCTCGGCCCGGAAAAGCGGAGTGGGCCGCCAGAGCGCCAGCGCCGAGCGCACCTCGTCGGGGATGGCGACCTCCCGCCGGGTGCTCACCTCCTGCTCGATGATGGCCATGGGGAAGAGCGGGACCAGATCCTGCGGTCCGATCGGCTTCTTCGTCTGGGGGTGCAGCACCGGAGCGGGCGGCGTCTTCAGCTCGGCGAGGATGTTGTACCAGTGGCGGGGGATCTGGTCCTCTCGGAGCAGGTACCTGGTCGGCATGGAGGTCCTCCGGAGCCGGGGATTACGCCCGCTCGGTCCAAGGAATCAATCCCGTCCGCCACTCCTTGCCCCCGCGGAACGGCAGCGTAGACTCCGGCGCCGTGCCCGACCGCGAGATCAGCGGACCGCCGTTGCGCGACCCGGCCGTTGCTACGGTGCCCGAGTTGATCGCCACGCGCGCCGCCGTCGAGCCCTCGCGGGCCGCCGTGCGGTATCGGAACCCGGCGGGCCGCTGGCAGGATCTCAGCTGGGCGTCGCTGGATGCCCGCCGGCGGGCTGTTGCTGCCGGGCTCGCCTCGCTCGGCGTCAAGCGCGGCGACGTCGTCGCCTTCGTCTCGCACAACTCCGCCGAGATGATGATCGCCGAGCTTGCTGCCCAGACGCTTGGCGCCGCCGTCGCGCCGATCTTTCCCGGCTACGCGTCCGACGTCCTGCAGCAATGCCTCAACGACTCCGGGGCGCGCATCGCGATGGCCGGCACCGCGGCGCAGCAGCACCAGCTCGGATCCACCCGCCGCCTCGAGGCGATCGTCGTGCTCGACGATCGTCTCTTGCCGGACGACGGTCGCGCGCTCGCGCTGCAGGCGCTGGAGAAGCGCGGAGCGCACCCGGCAATCGATGCCCGGGGCGAGGATGTCGCGTTCCTGCTCTACACCAGCGGGACCACCGGCAGACCGAAAGGCGTCGAGCTCACCCACCGCAACGCGCTCTCGCAGCAGGCCGCCATCGAAGCGGTCTGGGACGTCACTGCCCGCGACATCTTCCTCTCCTGGCTCCCCTGGCACCACTGCTTCGGCGCCCTCTTCGAGCGGCTGATGGCGCTCTGGCACCGGGCGCT
The DNA here is from genome assembly GCA_005879535.1 of Deltaproteobacteria bacterium. Taxonomy (NCBI): domain Bacteria; kingdom Pseudomonadati; phylum Myxococcota; class Myxococcia; species Deltaproteobacteria bacterium. Next base: position 118,809 of record VBKI01000048.1, read on the forward strand.
GCTCGTGATCGACGACTCGCGGGGGCGCGACCTCGACGTGCTGGTCCGCAACCTGGTCGAAGTCCGCCCGACCGTCTATTTCGCGGTCCCTCGCGTCTACAACGGTCTCACCGGCCGCGTGCAGAAGGACGCGAAAGCGCGCGAAGCGCTGCGGTCGCTCCGATTCGCCTTCAGCGCCGCCGCTCCCATCAGCGAGCCGAGCTTCCAGTGGTTCGAGCAGAACGGCGTTCCCGTTCTCGAAGGATGGGGTCTGACGGAGACCTCTCCCTGCGCGACGATCACGCGGCGCGAGCAGACGCGCGTGCCGGGAGTCGTCGGTCATCCGCTGCCGGGGACCTCCGTGAAGCTCGATCCCGTGGAAGGGTTCACCGGCCGTGGGGAGATCCTCGTTCGCGGTCCCCAGGTGATGCGCGGATACCGCAACCGGCCCGAGGAGACGGCGCGGGTCATCCAGGGCGGCTGGCTGCGGAGCGGCGATCTCGGCGAGTGGACGGAGCACGGCCTCAAGCTGCTCGGCCGGGTCGACGGCGTCTTCAAGCTGGAGAACGGCGAAAAAGTGTCCGCCGGCGAGGTGGAAGCGCGGATCCTCGCCGCGACGCCGCTCCTGGAACAGGCGGTCGTGCTGGGATCGGGGCAACCGTTCGTCACCGCGCTCTGCTGGCTGTCCCCGGCCGCCGCCCAACGTTGGCTGGAGGAGCGTCAGCTCGACGCGCCAGCCGATCTTGCCGCCCTGGCTTCCGTCCCGGAATTGCGACGGGCAATCGTCGAGGCGCTGCAGGCGGCAAACCTTCTCGCTTCTTCACACTTCGAACGCGTCCGCCGCGTTGCTCTCGTGCCCGAGGTCCCCGCGCTCGAGACCGGCGAGCTGACGCCGACGCTGAAGATGGTGCGGTCCGTCTCCAGCGCTCGCCACGCCGCGCTGATCACGTCGATGCGCGAGGAGCGGCCCCACTCCCAGGTGCTGGAGATCTTCAGCCGCGGCGATCCCTTCGGCCACGCCTGATGGGCACGCTGATCAATTTCCTGGTGCTGATGGTGCTGCTGTTCGCGGGGCTCGCCCAGACGGGTACGCTGCCCAGCCGCGCCGGCTACGCCATCGCCATCGCGCTGGCGGTCGTCACCTTTGCGCTCGCGATCGTCCGCTATCGGCGCAGCAAGTGAGCGGCGCTCATTCGCCCACGTCGGAGAAGCCGATTGGCTTCTCGGGCCCGTACCAGAACCGGATCGCCTGGGGATCGACTTCGTAGACGCGCTTCGCCGCCTCGCCGGGCACCACGGCGCAGTCCGGCGATCCCGGATCCTCCACCACCGCCGCCGCGCCCTGCTCGAGGTTCTTCTGCGTCTCGAGCGACACGTCGAGCCGCCCGATCTTGCCGCTCCGCCGGACGTAGTGGAACGACACCTCGCCCGCCTCCCGGATCCGATGCGTCTCGACCAGCTGGCGCAGCCGCCGCGCGCGCTCCGATTGCATCCGCGCCTCGGCCTGCTTCGCCGCCTCCTTGCGCCGCTCTTCCGCCAGCTCCACCTCTCGCGCAGCGAACGCCTCGCGGCGCTGCCGCTCCTCCTCGCTCACCTGCTTCTCGCGCTCCCGATGCTTCTTCGGGGAGTCCTGGCGCTGCTGCTTGGCGGCCTCTTGCGCCTGCTTCTCGGTGACCAGGCCGGCCTTCAGCAGCTTGTCGCGAAGGTTTTGCATGCGCGGGAAGCTTACAACGTTAAGAAGCCGCCGTGGACGTGATGTTCGTCGAGCAACCGGGAAAGCTGCCGGCGCCTCCGGCTCGAGGCCGCGTCGCGGTGGTCGACGTGGCGTTCGCCGGCGGCGAGAACTTCGAGAAGAGCACGCTGCCGTTCCTCGACGCGCTCGGCGATCGCCTGGCGATCTGGATCGATCACCACGAGCATCCCGTCGGCTGGGCTCGGTTCCGGAACGACCGGCGCTTCGTGCTGGTCCCGAACCGGATCGCGCACGCCTGCCCCGAGCTCGTCACCCCCGACGTGGTCCGTCAGGCAGGCCACGTCGACGTGATCGTGGCGCACGCCGACCTCGACGGGCTCCTCTCGGCTGTGAAGTTCCTCCGCGGCGGCTCCCCCCCATGGCCGGAAGCCGACGAGGACGCGCGCGCGGCCGACAGTCCCGGCCGCGGACATGCCATCTCCAGCCGCGCGGCCCGGCTGTCCGACGCGCTCGATCACGCGACAGCCGAATTGCGCACGGCGCAGCGCGAGGCCCTGCGGCAGGAGATCGTGCGCGCGCTGGCGAGCGGACATATGCCGCCGGCCCTCCAGCGCCGCATCGACGATCTGGCGCGCGAGCATCGCGAGGCCCTGGCCCCCGTCGAGGCGCTGGCGGCGAACGCGAGGGAAGAAGCGCGCGGAGTGCTGGTGGTGCGCGTTCCCAAGGCGCTCGCGCGCCCGGTGAAGAAAGCGTTGCTCTCGCGCCTCGAGGAGCGTGCGCCCGTCGGCGTGGTGATCGAAGGGCGCGCCGTGACTGCCGCGACGTTCCGCGACCATCTCGATCTTTCGCTTTGCGACGATCTGCCCGCCGGGCGCAGCGACTACCGATTCGGTCATGCGGAGGACGGCGGCCGGGCCGTGGTGGCGCGTCTCGGCGAGCTGGTCCGGACCGGATTAGAATAGGCGCATGGCCGACCTGCCGCAGGGACAGGCGCTGCTCGACGGAATCCAGCGGCTCCGCAAGGAGCTCGATGCGGTGATCCTCGCCCACTATTACCAGGACGGCGAGATCCAGGATCTGGCGGACTTCGTCGGCGATTCCCTGCAGCTCTCGCAGCAGGCGGCGAAGACGCGAGCCAAGGTGATCGTGTTCTGCGGCGTCCACTTCATGGCGGAGACCGCCAAGATCCTCAATCCCGAGAAGCAGGTGCTGCTTCCCGACCTCGATGCGGGCTGCTCGCTGGCCGATCGCTGCCCGCCGGATCAGTTCGCGAAGTGGCTGCAGGGCTATCCCGGACACAAGGTGGTCAGCTACATCAACTGCTCCGCCGGCGTGAAAGCGCTGAGCGACGTCATCTGCACCTCCAGCAACGCCGAGAAGATCGTCAACACCTTTCCGCCCGGCACGAAGATCGTCTTCGCGCCCGATCGCCATCTCGGCGCGTGGGTGGAGAAGAAGACGGGACGCGAGCTGGTGAAATGGCCGGGGTTCTGCATCGTCCACGAGCAGTTCACCGAGCGGCAGCTGCAGAAGCTCAAGGTGCGGCACCCGGAGGCGAAGCTGATCGCGCATCCGGAATGTGAAGCGAGCGTGCTCGCCATCGCCGATTTCGTCGGCTCGACGCGCGGCCTGCTCGAGCACGTAAAGGCGAGCCCGGCGAAGAGCTTCATCGTCGCGACCGAGGTGGGCATCCTGCACCTGATGGCGAAGGCGCGGCCCGATGCCGAGCTGATTCCGGCGCCTCCGAGCAGCGGCTGCAACTGCAGCATCTGTCCGTACATGCGGCTGAACTCGCTGGAGAAGCTCTACCTCTGCATGCGCGACCGGACGCCGGAGATCACGCTGCCCGAGGACTTGCGGATCCGCGCGCTGCAGCCCGTGCAGCGCATGCTCGAGCTCTCCGCCTGATCCTGGTTGAAAAGTGGCCGTGTGGTGCCCGGGGTGGTCCAATCGCCACGGACCCTCACGGAGGCCCACTGTGAAAAAGCTCGTTCTTGCTGCTGCCCTCATCGCCGCACCTCTCGCGGCTCGCGCCGACACCGGTCTGCGCATTGGACTGGAAGCCCAGATCGCCACGCACGATGCGACGACCGGAACGAACTGGATCACGGACAATTGGCCGCTCGCCGGCGACCTGATGCTCAGCTACTGGACGCCGGGATCCATCGTTTCCTTCGACTTGGAGTTCTCGGAGCAGTTCTATTTGAGCTCACCCTCCGGACAGAGCGGACGCATCGGCACCGTGATCCGTCCCGGCATCCGCATCAGCCCACCTGTGATCCCCATCTACATCCGCGGTGCGCTCCCCATCAACGTCGAGACCGCGACCGGCGAGCGCGAGCTGCTGGACCTTCGTCTCGGGGTCGGCTTCAACATCCCGCTGGTGCTGTTCGGGCTGTACATCGAGGCGGACGCGGACTTCCCGCTCAGCTCGAAGACCGTCGCCGGCGGGTCACAAATCAGCGCCTTCAACCGGCAGTCGATCTGGCTGAGCAGCGGTCTCGACTTCAGATTCTGAGCGTGGCTGATGCTGACTCGCCGCTCGCGCTTGTCCTCTCGGGAGGCGGGGCGCGCGGCGCCTACGAAGTCGGCGTTCTCCGTTACATCCTCGGCAAGCTGACGCCGCGGCTGGGCGACTCCGCCCGGCCGCGGATCTTTTCCGGCACCAGCGTCGGCGCAATCAACGCCTGCGCCGTCGCCGCCCATCACGACCTGCCGGACTTCGCCGTCGGACAGCTCGGCGACCGATGGCGCGACCTCGGCCTGGAGCAGGTGTTCCGCCTGGGCTGGAGCGACCTGGGCGGGCTCATGCGCTGGCTCGTCGGCTCCGCCGTGGAACGCGGCCCGCGCAGCCTGCTCGACGCCGCGCCCTTGGCGGAGCTCGTCCGCTCGGTGATCCCGTGGCGCAGCCTCCATCAAGGCATCGCCGAGCGGCACGTGCTCGGAGTCACCGTTTCGGCGACCGACGTCGAGACCGGACACACAGTCGTCTTCATCGAGACGGAGGACGAATCGCACCGCCTCGTTTCTTCTGGCGACCGCGCCGTCGACTGGTCGATCGTGCGGCTGACCGCACAGCATGCGCTCGCTTCAGCGGCGATCCCCATCATCTTCCCCACTGTCCGCGTGGCAGGCCGCATGTACTCGGATGGCAGCCTGAGGCAGAACACGCCGATCGCGCCGGCGCTGCGGCTCGGGGCCGGGCGGGTGCTCGTCGTGGGTCTGCGAACTCCCCGAACGGTTCCCGCGACGCGCGCGGGGCGCCAGGATGCCCACGACCAGAAGGCTCTCTCCTCCCCGCTCTATCTCTTCGGCAAGCTGCTCGACGCGCTGCTGCTCGACCGCGTGGAAAACGACCTCGCGAACCTGCGGCAGGTGAACGCGGCGCTGCACGAGCTCGCCCGGGTGTCACACGCCGTACCCAGCTCGCTCGCGGCAGCCTTGCAGAATGCCGGCGGTGGATTGCGCCCCGTCGCGGACGTGTTCATCCGCCCGTCGCAGGATCTGGGGTCGATGGCGGCACAGATCCTCGAGCGTCCTTCGGTCCGCGCCCGCCTCTCGGGACCTGCGGGCTACCTGCTGCGCCGCCTCGGCGAAGCCGCGGGCCGCGGGGACCCCTCCGACATGCTCAGCTATCTCCTGTTCGACGTCGAGTACGCCAGCGAGTTGATCCGCCTCGGCGAACAGGACGCCTCATCGCGCAAGGATGAGCTGGAAGAGCTTCTCGCGAACCCGTCTGCCGCGCCCGCCCGCGAAGCCGTGTCCTAGGGAGCGATCTCCTCGTCTTCCTTCGGCTGCGGCCCGGGGACGATTCCCGCAATGTCCGGATCCTCGCCTTCGGGAACCACGCGTTCCGCGCGCTCCTTTTTGCGCTGCTCGCGGCGCTCGTCCTTTTCCTTGCGCCGCTCGAGGCGCGCCAGCTCTTTCTGTCTCTTGTTCGATCTGGGCTGCACGCGTCCTCCAGATACAGAAAGAGCCCGACCCTCGCGGAACCGGGCTCGTTACACCGTCCCAGCCGCGCTTACGCGATGGGACGGACGTTCGCGGCCTGAAGCCCCTTCGGTCCCTTCTGCACCTCGAACTCGACCTTCTGCCCCTCGGCCAGGGAGCGGAAGCCGTCCGCCTGGATGGCGGTGTGATGGCAGAAGACGTCCGGGCCTCCGTTGTCCTGCACGATGAACCCGAACCCCTTCGCATCATTGAACCATTTCACTGTACCAGTAACCATTTACCCACTTCTTTCGATGTTATGGGGCGGCACCTTGCCGCCCTGCCCGCATGACGAGCGGAGCCGCGAATGTAACACCTACCGTCCCAAAACTCATCCCGAACCGACTCCCGCCCGCCCGGGGAGCGGGCGTGCGGCCGCCGATATCGGCGGATTCCGGAAACAAAACAGCCGTTCGCCAGCGTCGTTCCTACCATCGACGACGTACCTATCATGGTGCCAGAGAATGGCCTTCGATCTCAGCGAGCGGGCGAGCGGTGTCCTCCTCCACCCGACCTCCCTGCCCGGCCCGCATGGTTCCGGCGATCTCGGACCCGAGTCGCACGCGTTCGCGCGCTGGCTGCGCGACGCCGGCCAGCGGTGGTGGCAGATGCTTCCGGTGGGCCCCATCGGCTACGGCAATTCGCCGTACAGCGCGCACTCGGCATTCGCCGGCAATCCGCTTCTCGTCAATCTCGGCCATTTGGCGGAAGACGGCCTTCTTTCCCCGCGCGATCTCGCCGATGTGTCCCCCTTCCCGAAGAACCGCGTCGACTACGTGGCGGTGCGCGCCTTTCGCGAGCGACATCTGAGGACCGCATTCGCGACTTTCGACAAGCGCCCGCGCAATCGCACTGCCTTCGAGGCATTCTCCGCGGGCAACGCTGCCTGGCTCGACGATTTCGCTCTCTACATGGCGATCAAGCGCTCCGGCGGCGGAAAGCCGTGGACCGAATGGGAATCGGGCCTGCGCCTGCGCGATCCGGCGACGCTCGACCGCGCCCGCGGAGCGCTGCGCGCGGAAATCCAGGAGCAGCGCTTCGAGCAGTTCCTTTTCGACATCCAGTGGCAATCGCTGCGCGAGGAATGCCGCAAGCTCGGAGTCGGGCTGATCGGCGATCTCCCCATCTTCGTGGCGCACGACAGCGCCGACGTCTGGGCCCATCGGGAGCTGTTCCACCTCGACCCACAGGGAAATCCGACCGTCGTCGCCGGCGTGCCGCCCGACTTCTTCAGCAAGACGGGGCAGCGGTGGGGGAATCCGCTGTACGACTGGGACGCGGCGGAGCGAACAGGTTTCGGCTGGTGGCTACAGCGCTTCTCGCAGACGTTCGCCCGCTTCGATGCGGTGCGCCTCGATCACTTCATCGGTTTCACGCGATACTGGGAGGTGCCCGCCGGAGAGCCGACGGCGCTAAACGGCCGCTGGCGACCGGCGCCGGGAGCGAAGCTCTTCGAAGCGCTCGGACCCGCCCAACTCATCGCCGAGGATCTTGGAGCGGTCACGCCGGAGGTCACGGCGCTGCGCGACCGCTTCGGCTTTCCCGGCATGAGGCTGCTCCAGTTCGCCTTCGGCACCGATCCGCAGGCGGCGACCTTCCTGCCTTACAACTACGAACGAAACTCGGTCGCCTATACGGGCACGCACGACAACGACACGACCGCCGCCTGGTTCCACGAATGCGGCTCCGCTCAACGAACGCCGGAGGAATGCGAGAAGGAACGGCAGAACGCGCTGGCGTATGTGGGCGTCGAGGACGGCGGACGCGAGATCCATTGGCACATGATCCGGGCCATCTGGGCGTCGGTGGCCAATCTCGCGATCGCGCCCGTTCAGGATCTCCTCGGCCTCGGATCGGACGCGCGCATGAACCTGCCCGGGACCGCCGAAGGCAACTGGGAGTGGCGTCTCGAGGCGCTGCCGGGGCCGGCGGTGATGGAGCGCCTTCGCGCGATGACGCGGATCTACGGAAGGAGCGCGCCGTGAAGCGCAAGCCCTGGGAGATGCGCCGCGGCCAGCTTCGCGACGATCCGCAGTGGTACAAGGACGCCATCATCTACGAGCTGCGCGTGCGGTCGTTCGTGGATTCGAACGGCGACGGCGTCGGCGACTTCGGCGGGCTCACCTCCAGGCTCGACTATCTCCAGGACCTCGGCATCAACGCGCTCTGGCTGCTCCCCATCTGCACTTCGCCGGGCAAGGACGACGGATACGATATCTCCGATTACACCGACGTGCATCCCGACGTCGGCACCATCGACGACTTCCGCGTCTTCGTCGAAGAGGCGCACCGGCGCGGGATCCGGGTGATCACCGAGCTGGTCCTGAACCACACGAGCGATCAGCATCCCTGGTTCCAGCGTGCGCGGCGGGCGCCGGTGGGATCGGCGGAGCGACAATTTTACGTCTGGAGTGACACGGCGGACCGCTACAAGGACGCGCGCATCATCTTCAAGGACTTCGAACCGTCCAACTGGTCCTGGGATCCGCTGGCGAAGCAGTACTACTGGCACCGCTTCTTCGCGCACCAGCCCGATCTCAACTTCGACAATCCCGCCGTCCACGCCGCGATGCTCGGCGTCGTCGACTACTGGTTCGGCCTCGGCGTCGACGGGCTCCGGCTCGACGCCGTGCCCTACCTCTACGAGCGCGACGGCACCAACTGCGAGAACCTCCCCGAGACCCACGGCTTCCTCAAGAAGCTCCGCGCCCACGTCGACGAGCGGTTCAAGAACCGCCTGCTCCTCGCGGAGGCGAACCAGTGGCCCGAGGACGCCGCCGCCTACTA